>JBGPID010000146.1:0-7489 GCA_041484725.1 Geobacteraceae bacterium
AGTGGGGCGCCTTTTCGTGGCGGCGCTGAAGAAGGCCGCCGACCGGGGGGTGGAGGTAAGGGTGATCATCGATGCCCTCGGCGAGAAGTATTCATGGCCCACCGCCCGCCGGCTGCTGAAGGGTTCAAAGGTTAAGGTCGGGCGGTTCCTCCCCTTGCGTCAAGGGTGGTATCTGAACCTGCGCAACCACCGCAAGATCCTCGTAGTTGACGGGCGTACAGCTTTTACCGGCGGTATGAACATCGGCGATCGTCATATGCTTGAAGGGAGTGGCAAATCACGGCCGGTCGCGGACCTCCATTTCATGGTGGAAGGGCCGGTGGTGGGAGACCTGCAGCGGGTTTTCCTGGAGGACTGGTATTTTGCGACCGGGGAACTGGTGAATGACCGGCAGCTATTCCCTTCCATATCCCCGGCCGGACCGGCCCTGGCGAGAGCCATCAGCGACGGCCCCGACAAGGATTTCCGCAAGCTCCACTGGATCATCATGGGGGCGCTGGCATGCGCAAGGGAAAGGGTTCGGATCATGACCCCCTATTTCATCCCGGACATGTCCATGATCTCTGCCCTTGTCACCGCAGCCTTGCGGGGGGTGGAAGTGACCCTTGTTCTCCCGTCAACAAACAACCTTCCATACGTTCACTGGGCAACCAGGGCTTATCTGTGGGAGCTTCTACAGCAGGGGATCAGGGTATGGTATCAGCCCCCCCCATTTGTCCACACCAAACTCTTCCTGGTGGACGGCGTCTGGGGCCTGGTCGGCTCGGCCAATCTCGATCCGCGGAGCTTGAGGCTAAATTTCGAGCTGGACCTGGAACTGTACGATCCGGCCTTCATCGGGCTCATGGAGGGGGAGTTCACGGCAACCATTACCCGCTCCCGCGAGGTGACCCTGGCGGAAATCGATGGGAGGCCGCTGCCGGAGAGGGTCAGGGACAGCCTGGCGAAACTGTTTTCGCCCTATATGTGATAGTTGCAGAAGGGAGTCTCTTTTTGCTTGTCGATGCTCTATAATGATCTAATGCGCGATTTGGTCCTGATTCTGGCAGATTGAGATTGCGGCCGCAAACTTGGTGAATTTCAGATGAAATCAAGTTCCATTTTTTTACCATATACCCGTGCAATTTTTTCCAGTGTTTTTAAAGTGGGGTTTGATTTACGGGGATTTTCGAGGCGCTGATACACTTGATAAGAGATATTCAGCTTCCTGGCGATTTCGATCTGGGACTGGTCGGCGCGCAGTTTTCTCAGCAAGAGCGCCACGGCGATATGGGGTTGAACGGGGATGCAATGGATACCCTTCCCTTCACATCGAGAAGGTGCAATGATATGGAAGTTCCTCTCAAAATCCGATTCCAGGCAGCCGTTTAGGGCTTCTTCCGCATTCTGCAAAGCCTCTTCCAGTGTCGATCCGAAGGTGTTTACATTTTCAAGGTCGGGAAAAGAGACAAGGTAATGTTGGCCTTTACGATAGATTTTGGCTGGATATTTCAGCATGTTGTCACTCCTTTATGCCGGCCTGCTTCAGGATCGCGCTTATGAGTCCTTTGGGGAGATCGCCGGAGCCGTGGATGGGGACCGGAATGGAGCGGCGACCTTCTTTGATCATGATATGGTGGCTGCCGGAAATCCGGTCCAGCACCAGCCATTGTTTTCCAGCAGCTTTTTGAGCTGTTTGCCGGTCATGAGTTGATGATACAGCATATAAGGTGTATGTCAATAGGGAAAATTTATCTCGATTCTGTCGTAAGTTAAGGTGCGGCGCTATTGGGTTGCTGTGATGACAAGGGTTATTTTATGATAAACCGACAAAATATAGCGTGATATTGTAGCTGGATGCTGCAGCCCTGGACGACCGGAACGGATGGAGCATAAAAGGAAATATGAAAAGTTGAGGCATGGATGATGGCCGACAGAAGGGGAATTGCAGAGTTTCTGCATGTAGCAATTGCGGCCAGCTTTTAGTTCCCTATGACCTTATATTTGGCTTATAATATATTGGGGTGATAGTATGAAACTGCTGAGAACTAAGATATGGAGTTGGTGCGATATCGCGCTGCTGAAGTGGAGTGTGCTGCTCTTTGGAATGATTGCAGGGGCCTACGTCCATGACTTTGTCATGCAATATGTCCTGGTAATCCTTATTGCAGCGATTCTCCTGGCAATCAGACCTACAATAGCCTACTACAAGGATTAACAGGCTATTCGCAAGGGGAAAAGATGAAAAACAGGGATCTCCTGGTCCATCTGAAAAGAGGGAGGCTAAGGGGACGTTCTGCTAAGGGGACGTTCTTAAAACGTTTACCAACGATGTCAAACAACCATGTAAATTAAGCTTTTAAGAATGTCCCCCTAGCCCCTCTTTGAGTTTCCCCGTATTGGAAAGGAACGTCCCCTGGTTCCGCCTACTCTCCCTCGTCCGGAAGGCCTTCCGGAAATGCCTCTTCTTGGTCTGTAAGGAGACTTCCGCTCTTCGGCTTTACCGTAAAGGCGGCAGTGGGGAGAGTGGTCGATTCCCCCCCAATGGTGAGGGTAACGTTATAGCTCCCCGGGGCGAGGCCTTTGGGCACCGTGAAGGCTGCGATGCTCTTGCCGCTTTCAGGGGCCATGTACCAGTAGGTAACCGGGCACGCCTTGGCGCCGATGGAGACCTTACCCTTTTTAGATCCGAAGTACTTGCCCGCGAGGACGACCTGGTGTCCCGGAGCGGCCGCATTGGGCCATACAAACTGTTCCGCCGCGGGCCTTACGATGAAAGGCCTTCCATAGGTCGTTGGGGACTTCGCTCCCTTGGGCGTTACGTATATGGGGTATTCGCCCGGAGAAAGGACGCCCGTCATCTTGAAGATGATCATGGAATCAAACCAGGCAACGATCTGGGCAGGAGCGGTCCCCACGAGGAGCGTTCCTTTTTTCGAGCCGAACCCGGCGCCATCAATGATAACCTCTGTTCCTTTAGTCCCTTTGATTCCATTAACCAGTTCAAGGCCCCAGGAACTGACGTTAGTCTGGCCGTAATTATCATCACCAACCGCCACCACTGTGCCGTCGGACTTGAGACCCACGGTGTAGTAATAACCTGCCGCCACGGCGACGATGTCCGTCCAGGAACCGACGTTCGTCTGGCCGTATCCATTATAACCCACCGCCACAACCGTGCCGTCGGACTTGAGACCCACCGTATGTGCATCACCTGCCGCCACGGCGACACTGTTCGTCCAGGAACCGACGTTCGTCTGGCCGTATCCATTATAACCCACCGCCACAACCGTGCCGTCGGACTTGAGACCCACCGTATGTGCAAAACCTGCCGACACGGCGACAATGTTCGTCCAGGAACCGACGTTCGTCTGGCCGGAATCATTCCATCCCACCGCCACCACCGTGCCGTCGGACTTGAGGCCAACGGTGTGCAACTCACCAGCCGCCACGGCGACAATGTTCGTCCAGGAATCGACGTTGGTCTGGCCATAAGTATCATCACCAACCGCCACCACCGTGCCGTCGGACTTGAGACCAACCGTATGTACATAACCAGCCGCCACGGCGGCGATGTTCGTCCAGGAACCGACGTTCGTCTGGCCATAAGAATCATCACCAACCGCAACCACCGTGCCGTCGGACTTGAGACCCACAGTATGGTAACCACCTGCTGCCACCCTGGGCTCTGCTGCCTCCGCCCGAAGCCACGGGATGAGCAGAAAGGCCGCCATCACAATGAGAACACCCGCCCCTCTCCATAACCTTCTCGTCTTCACTTCTGTCATCGCTTCTTTCCTCCTTTATTGGACATGATATACACACAGCAGTATGCGGCGGGACAACTATCAACCCGCTATTTTACACGCCTTCAAACAGAAAAGGCCGCTCTATCAGCACCTGGCTGACCAAAACGGCCTTTTAGCATTCCCCATGATTCCAGTGGATCAAGATCATGCGTCCCCCCAGTAAGGAATTCAATTATTTTAATCAGTGTTATTTTATTACCCCATATCCTTATAATCCGTCAACCGAATTCTTTAAAATAATGCAACAGCGTTCCTTGCAGGGGTATTTTATGCATCACTGCTTCACTGAAATTACTCGCATTTGTCCGCGCTGGGGCGCCAACCTTTACGAGACGTTACTAAAGGGACCGAGTGGGAGACGTTCCTTTCCATTTGAGTCCCCCCGTATTGGAAAGGAACGTCCCCTGGTTCCGCCTACTCTCCCTCGTCCGGAAGGCCTTCCGGAAATGCCCCTTCTTGGTCTGTAAGGAGACTTCCGCTCTTCGACTTTACCGTAAAGGCAGTAGTGGGGAGGGTGGTCAATCTTCCCCCAATGGTGAGGGTAACGTTATAGTTCCCCGGGGCGAGGCCTTTGGGCACCGTGAAGGCTGCGATGCTCTTGCCGCTTTCAGGGGCCATGTACCAGTAGGTAACCGGGCACGCCTTGGTGCCGATGGAGACCTTACCCTTTTTAGATCCGAAGTACTTGCCCGCGAGGACGACCTGGTGTCCCGGAGCGGCCGCATTGGGCCATACAAACTGTTCCGCCGTGGGCCTTACGATGAAAGGCCTTCCATAGGTCGTTGGGGGGAAACAAGGGGGGTCAGGGAAACAAGGGGGGTCAAATCTTCATTGTTGACAAAGTCCCAAATTTAGCAAAAAAGACCGCCCCATCAGCACCTGGCTGACCGAAGCGGCCTTTTTTCCATACCCTATGACTCCAGTGGTTCGACATCCTGCGTCCCCCCAGAAAGGCATTTAATCTTAGTTCAATGAACGTAAACTTATTACTCCACAACTATGCTACATGTCAATATAAATACGCTCATTTCAGGAAAAGGATGCTACTCTTGCCCACAGATGTTCAATGCGTATTCAGTACCTTTGCCGAATGCGTGATACCCTGCAAAGCCGGGCCGATAATTATTTCACATACTCCCGGATCTTCACCAGTGCCTTCTCCAGGGTCTCCTTGCTGTGCGCTTCGAGGGTCCAGGCCGCGTCGGGGGCGTACCGCTGCAAAAGCCGGAAAAAGAGATCGAAGTTGATATTCCCTTCACCTATGGCGTTGTGGTCGTCCTTAATCCCGAAGTTGTCGTGAATGTGGACCTCGGCGATATAGGAGCCGATTTCGGCGAACCACTCATCCATGCTTACCTTCACGAACAGGTTCCAGTGCCCCACATCGAAACAGTGGCGCAGAAACGGCGAATCGATTGCTTCGAAGAGCGCTTTTAAGGTGGAGGGCTCCTCCTCGAAGATGTTCTCCACGGCCAGGATGCAGCCGATCCCCGCTGCCCGATCGAGGAGTTCCCGCCAGGTGTCGATGCTGTGTTTCAACCATTGCTCCCTGCTGTCACCATAGCGCCAGTGATCGTAACCGGGATGAAGAACTATGACCTTTGGCCTGAGTATCTCGGCCGCGTCGAGCAACTGGTGAAATCGGCGCAGGGTCGCCTCGCGGATCAGCTGCTCGGTCGAGCCGGGATTCAGGTCCACATATGGGGCATGCATAGTAGTGCTGCAGCCGTTCTCCGAAAGGGCCGCGGCGATTCTCCCCAGTTCCTCGGGAATGAGGGTGTCGAAATCTTCACCGGTGAGATAGACCTCCGGGTTTACCCGTCGATCGAGGACAAGCGGCAGGTTCTTTTGCAGGAAACTATAGGGGACATGGGCAAACACCCGTTTATCCATGGTGATCATCTTCTCCTTCGTGCTTTATTATTATCTATCCGCTGGATTCTTCATAACCGACCAGTTGTTCCAGCTTCTGGATGGCGTCGGGCTCGCCGAGAACGATCAGGGTATCGTGGGCCTCGATTTTGGAATGGGGATTGGGATTGAACAGCATCTTGCCCGAGGACTTCTTGATGCCGATGATTATGGTCCCGGTTTCTTTGCGGAAACCGGAACTGACCAGGTTTTCCCCGATGAAACGGGAGTCGGCGGGAATGGTCAGCTCTTCCATCTGCAATTCAAGGTTTTCTCTGCCGGTGGCGATCTCGATGAAATCGACCACGTTGGGGCGGAGGATGGCCTGGGCCATACGGCTGCCGCCGATCAGGTAGGGGGAGACGACCTTGTTGGCGCCGGCGCGCTTAAGCTTGATTTCCGATCCTTCCTCCCCGGAGCGGGCGAGGATGAAGAGGTCCGGGTTGAGACCACGGGCGGTGAGGGTTATGTAAACGTTCTCCGTATCGGAAGTCACAACGGAAATAAGCCCCTTCGCTCTCTTGATCCCCGCCTTGAGGAGGGTCTCGTCATCGGTGGCATTGCCGTGGAGGAAGAGATACCCTTCTTCCTTCAATGTTTCGATGACGTCGGGGTTCTTTTCAACCACCAGGAACGGGAGCGGTTTGGCGGCGAATTCCTTGCAGATCAGGGAACCCATTCTGCCGAATCCACAGATGATATAATGGCCCTGCAATGCCTCAACCATTTTTTCCACCTTTTTCCTCCCGATAATGCGCTGGAACTGCCCTTCAAACATGATCTGGGCAAGGCTCCCCACGATATAGCCGATGACGCTGACGCCGAAGATGATGAGAACGATGGTAAAGAGCTTGCCGGCGTCGCTCAGGTCGTGAACTTCCCGGAAACCTACCGTGCTGAGGGTGATGACCGACATATACAGGGCATCGAGAAATCTCCACCCCTCGATCCCCATATAACCGGCAACCCCCAGCGATACGAGGAGCGCCAGGACACAAAAGGATATTTTCAGATGCCGGATCGGGTCCACGGACTGTTCCTCGGGCGGCTGGATGAGAATCATGCGGTTTCAGGACTAAAAAGCAAGTTGAGATTACTCTTCGGGCCGGTAAATTTCAAGTTATTATTAACCGGATATTTTCCCGTTTAAATGGCGTGCCGGCATTCATCCGGTATGACCGGAGTAAGGAAAGCTTGACAAAATCTGTATATTGTATACAATTAAACAACTATTTTGTGGAGAATGATGAATGGTAAAATATTTCGAAAAGCATCTGACCCTGCGGGAAAGCATACTCGAAACCATTCGCGACGCCATCATATCCGGTGCGCTGAAGCCTGGAGAAAAGGTAGCGGAACCGGAGCTTGCGGAAAGGTTCGGCATCAGCCGCACGCCTATCAGGGAAGCGTTCCGGCAGTTGGAATCGGAGGGATACCTGACCGTCATTCCCCGCAAAGGGGCGGTGGTGGTATCTTTTTCTGAGCGGGATGTGGAAGAATTCTATGCCATCAAAAGCATCCTCGAAGGGTTCGCGGCGCGCAAGGCGTGCGAAAAGCTTGCTCCGAGGGAGATAGAAAAGCTCCAGGCCGTCAACGACAAATTGCGGCTTCTGGCGGAAGAGGGTGATGTAAAACATTTTTTCAAGGTGCATAACAGCTTCCATGAATTGTTCATTAAAGCGGCGGACAATGACAAGCTCACCGAATTGATAACGAGTCTCGTGGGGAGATTTCAGCGTCTGCGCATTGCATCACTCAGTCTTCCCGGCAGAATGGAGTTGTCGGTGCAG
>JBGPID010000147.1:0-7396 GCA_041484725.1 Geobacteraceae bacterium
CTTCCACCAACATTATCGACATTGATCAGCCAGGTTGCCGTGATTCAGGTTATTGCGCCCAGAAATCGGCAACTTCTTTTAAGATGCTGCCTGAAAGCAGTTCCGTTACGTCCGATTCGAACCAGTCAACCGGCATCGACCGGCTGTAGCCCGGTTCCATGAAGCGGCCGTCCATCAGGACGATGAGCTTGCGGTTGGTCTCGGAGCGTATAACTCTCCCCGCGGCCTGTACCGCCTTGGCCATTGCCGGTATCGTGTAGGCGTAGTCGAAGCCCGCGCCGTACCGGCGCTGATAATACTTCCTCATCTGTTCCCGTTCGAGATCGTAGTTGGGCAACGGCGGGCCGACCACGAAGGCCCCGATTACCATCTCTCCTGCGTAGTCCATCCCCTCCGAGAACGAACCTCCCTGCACGGCAAAGACGATAGTCGCGAGATACCGGGCGCGGAGAGTCTCCAGTACCGCCTCGACACGGGACGCATTCATGTTCCGTTCCTGTCTCAGTACCGTGAACCCTTCGGGAGGCCGGAAGAGCGCGGCCACCCTCTCCAGGAACTCGAAACTGGGGAGAAAAACGAAATAATTGCCGCGGCGCAGTGCCGTTATCCGTTGCACGGCATCGGCGATCCTGGCATAGTTGCGCTCGCGCTGCGCATATTTGGTCGAGATCTGGGGAATGATCAGGAGTTTGCGCAGCTCCTTCGGAAAGGGGGCTGCATATTCCGCGCTCTTCACCCTCTCGGGATCGAGCCCGGAAAGCCGCGCGTAATAGTCGAAGGGCTTCAGCGTCGCCGAGAACCCCACCACCTCGCCAAAGTCGTCATAGCAACACTTAAGCATTGCCGAGGCGTCGCAGCAGGTGATCCGCACCATGCCGCCGCCGGGGTGGGGTTGCCAGGTGGTGAAGAACTCATCCCTGTCAGGATCGGCGACGTACGCCAGGGTCTCCGTGAATTCGGACCAGTAAAAGGAGAGGCGCAGGATCACGTCCTGCTTTTGTATCTCCAGGTCGGAGTCGAGGTAACGGGAGAGGAAGGCGCGGAGCCGCGCATCCTGTTCGAGAAAATGCGCCACCGGGGGATCGATCCGCATCGGCCTTGAACCTTCACCGCTGCTGCAGGAGGCAACGACCCGGATGCAGCCGTTGACAAGTTCCTCCGCCTCGCAGCGAAAGAGAGAGGGCACTTTCCCCATCTCGTCACGCATACGCTCCAGTACGACTGTTGAGAGGAGCGGGGAATAGTACTCCATGGCCCGGCTGGGAAGATTATGGGCCTCATCGATCACCAGGTTCGGCTTCCCCGCCTGGCCGATGCCGGTGTCCGTCATGCGCCCCGTTGCCGAGCGCGGGGCAAAGACATAGTTGTAATCGCAGATGACAATGTCGGCCTCTTTAGCCCCGTCGAACTGCAATTCGAACGGGCAGACCCGGTATTGTTCGCCCAGGTCGCGAAAGGTGCGGGCCTTTAACCCCCTTTTCCTGGCCAGTATATGGAGAATGCCATGATCGTAGACCTTTGCGTAGTAATCGCGGGCATACTCGCAGTAGTCGGGATTGCACAGGGGCTCGTTCTTGAAGCAGATCTTCCCCTTTGCGGTGATGGTGAGGGACTTGACGGGCGCGCCCGCCTCCTGAAAACGTCTGACCGCATCCTCGGCCACCGCATGCTGGCTGTTTTTCGGCGTGACGTAGACAACTTTCTGGCCCCGGCGAAGTGCCTCCTTCAGCACGGGATAGAGGACCCCGACAGTTTTCCCGAGCCCCGTGGGGGCCTGGATAAGCATCGGCTTCCCCTCAGCCATTCCCTGCTCGATGGTATGCATGAGCTCGATCTGGCCGGGACGCGGGTTTGCGAAGGGAAAGGCAAAACGGTCGGCGATCTTCCGCCGCCTGGTGCTACGCTTCTCGCCCTGTCGGGCTTCCATGACAAGCTCGTCGAGTCGCAGCTCCAGCCATTCTTCGTAATGGGGGAGATCGAGTTCCAGTTCGAGATCCAGGGCCTCACCGCTTCGGGAAGAGACAAGATGGAAGGAAAGCCGGGGAAGAACCTGGTGTTCGCGCCAGTAGAAGTAGCCATAGGTCCGGAGTTGCAGGGAGTAGGGATGGTCCAGCGGGTTGTCCGCGAGCCGGCGCGCCAGTTCCCGGATATTGAAACCGCTCTTGATCTCCTCGATCCGCGGCGGATCGCTCCGGGAAATCCCGTCCATCCGTCCATCGACCCGGAATCGATAGCCTTGCCTGTCGAACAGGCTGCTTACCGGCACCTCGGGTTGGTAGGAGGGATCGGACTTAGCCCTTTTCTTCTGCACGCGGAGATGGATTTCCCGACCGTCCGCAGCCGAGCGTCCATACCCCGAATGGGCTTCAATGCTTCCCAGGCGCGGCGCCGGCAAGGCGAAATCGCGCAGCGGGATGGAAATGAGTTTCATCGCAACTTTCAAACTTCAAACGCAAGATAATCAGTGACTCCATACAGCAGAAATTCACCGCGAATTGCGGACAACATACTTGATTCTAGCCGTCTTTACAATGGAATTGAATGGAAATGGGGACTGCATTACTGCAATCTGCTATAATATAAGACAACGCTGAATAAGCGGGGTGCGTTCGTGGCGCGCCTTGCGCGAAACTGCTTTTGCCAGGTTTATTCTGAACCAAAAAACTTTTTGAAAGGAAAATGCCATGACCAGACGCCGCATCGCCAGGATCTTAAAGAGCCGTCCCACCATCGAGGGGGCGGGAGTGCATCTCAAGCGGGCCTTCGGCTACTCGCAGGTGCCGCAGTTCGATCCGTTCCTGATGCTGGACGACTTCCATACAGCCAATCCGGCCGAATACCTGGCCGGCTTCCCCTGGCATCCCCACCGGGGGATCGAGACCATTACCTACGTGCTGGAAGGGCTCGTGGAGCATGGCGACAGCATGGGAAACAAGGGGGTAATCGATCCCGGCGATGTGCAGTGGATGACCGCCGGCAGCGGCATCATCCACCAGGAGATGCCCGGGGAAAGCCCGACCGGGATGATGTGGGGGTTCCAGTTCTGGGCCAACCTGCCGGCAAAGCAGAAGATGATGCCTCCCCGTTATCGGGAGGTTAAGGCCGCGGATATCCCTTCGCTAACGCTGGAATCAGGAGTGTTGATAAAGATTATCTGCGGCGAAATGGCCGGTGTCAGCGGCCCGGTACGGGACATCGTCATAGACCCCGAATTACTGGATATTTCGATTCCTGCCGGGACCACCTTCACACACCCGGTAAAGGCCGGCCATACGGCGATTGCCTATATTCTCGACGGCGAGGGATATTTCGACGATCGCCGGGACGCATTTGCCTATGAAATGGTGGGCTCGGGATGGATGGATGTCACCCGACGCTGCAACTGCGGGCCGGAAACCGTCGTGCTCTACGAGCGTGATGGTAACGAAGTGGCAATTGACGCCGGGGACCGGCCGCTCCGCTTCCTTTTCATCTCGGGGAAGCCGCTGAACGAGCCGGTCGCCTGGTACGGCCCCATTGTCATGAACACTCAGGAAGAACTGCGCATAGCCTTTGACGAATATGCCAAGGGAACGTTTGTCAGGCAGAAATAGCAGGCCGGAATAGGTGCAGCTTGACTATTTCCATTCTCCATCTAAACTTGATGCATGTTAATTCTGCGGTGAGGGGCTTCAGCCATGAAAAATCCGAGGACAGGCGCATTGGGGATGCCGTTCCCGTGCAGGGACGACAGGGTGAACGTCGGGGGGAGGGTATACGGTTTCGATATCTGGCTGGCCCACAAGTTCCTGCAGGCCATAGGCTCCCCCCCATTGCGTGTGGTTTTGTGGGACGGCAGCGAAATAGTGGACCACCCCTCCACCCCCGCTGTCGGCATGGTGATCCGCGACCGGGCCGCCCTGTGGCGGGTTTTGACCAACCCCCTCCTCCACTTCGGCGATGATTACTGCGCCGGCCGGATCGACATCGAGGGGGGGCTGGTGCCTTTCATGGAAACCGTCTACCGGTCCATGGCGCAAACACTCAGATACCGGCGCGTTTCCGATCCTCATGCCTATCGCCGCAATCAACCGAAACTGAACTCCCTCGCGGGGTCGCGGCAGAATATCCATCACCATTACGATATCGGCAATGCGTTTTACCAGCTCTGGCTTGATGCGGAAATGCAGTATACCTGCGCCTACTTTCCGGACCCGGCCACCTCACTGGAAGACGCCCAGCTCGCCAAGATGGATCTGGTCTGCCGCAAGCTGCGCCTGCGGGCGGGGCAGACCGTGGTGGAAGCGGGGTGCGGCTGGGGCGCGCTGGCGCGGCATATGGCCAGGCGCTACGGGGTCAAGGTCAGGGCGTACAACATCTCCGGCGAGCAGGTCGCCTATGCGCGGGAGCGCGCCAGGTCCGAAGGGCTGGAGGGGGAGGTCGAGTATGTCGAGGACGATTATCGCAACATCACCGGGAAGTATGACGTGTTCGTCTCGGTGGGGATGCTGGAGCATGTGGGGCCTGACCATTACCGGGAGTTAGGCGTCGTGATCGATCGTTCCTTGAAGGAACAGGGCCTCGGCCTGATCCACAGCATCGGCCAGAACATCTCGACACCGATGAGCCCCTGGTTCCTGAAGCGTATCTTCCCCGGCAGCTACCCCCCAACACTGCGGGAGATGATGGCCATATTCGAACCATGGGAATTCACAGTCCTGGACGTGGAAAACCTCCGCCTTCACTACGCGAAAACCTGCGAGCAGTGGCTGGAACGTTTTGAAAACAACCGGGAGCGGGTAACGGAGATGTTCGATGAATGTTTTATCCGGGCCTGGCGGCTTTACCTCTGCGGCTGCATCGCGAATTTCAGTATCGGCCTCCTGCAGCTCTTCCAGGTCGTTTTCTCCCGCCCCACCAACAACCTCGTCCCCCTGACCCGCTCTGATATAACCCTCCCCATTGGGAAGCCGTGATGGATTCCTGCGAAGTCCTTATCGTCGGCGGCGGTCCGGCCGGATCGACCTGCGCCGGGAGGCTTAAGCAGGCGGGAGTTGATGTGCTGCTTTTGGACAAGGAAAGGTTCCCGCGGTCCAAACCTTGCGCAGGCTGGATAACGCCGAAGGTTTTGGAAACGCTGGAGATCGACAAGGACGAATACCGCCGGGGACGGCTGCTTCAGGATATCTGCAGCTTCCGCATCGGCCTCATTAACGGGCCCGAGGTTTTTATCCGATACGGCAAGGCCGTAAGCTACGGAATCCGGCGCTGTGAGTTCGATCACTTCCTTCTCAAGCGCAGCGCCGCGCGTCTGGCCCTGGGTGAGCCGGTTGTCGCGCTGGAACGGAAAGAGGGGTGGTGGATCGTGAACGGGCGCATCAGGGCTCGGCTCGTGGTCGGCGCGGGGGGCCATTTTTGCCCGGTGGCGCGCCTTTTGGGGGCAAAAATCGGCAAAGAGGAGGTCATCGTTGCCCAGGTCGCGGAGTTTGCCATGGGCCGGGAGGAGGAGCGCCTCTGCCCCATTCCTGGCGATACGCCGGCGCTCTATTTCTGCCGGGACATGAGGGGATACGGCTGGCTTTTCCGGAAAGGTGGGTTCCTCAACATCGGCCTGGGGCGCATGGACAGAGCCGATCTGGGCCGCCATACGAGGGAGTTCTGCGCATTCCTGGAGAAACGTGGGATTCTGGCAGCGGGCTTCAGCGGCAGGTTCCGGGGGCATGCCTACCTTTTGTACGAGCGTCAAGGGGGACGCAGTCGCGTGGGTGACGGAGCGCTGCTGATTGGCGACGCGGCAGGGCTCTCCCATCCGCAGAGCGGCGAAGGTATCCTCCCCGCTATCGAGTCGGCCCTTCTGGCCGCAGATACCATCCTGGCGGCCAATGGCGATTACCGTGCCGACAACCTGGAGCCGTATGCGGCAAGGCTGGCTACCCGCTTTGGCGGCACAGAGATGGAAATCCCGTCTTCGCCGCTATCCTCCGGGCTCCTGCGTTTTCTTGGGGCACGGCTTCTCGCCAGCAGCTGGTTTGCCCGCCATATCGTGTTGGACCGCTGGTTTCTCCATACCGGACGGAAGCCGCTGTATGCAAAATGAGGCGGTGCACTCCATTCAATTCCCTCCCCCCTGGCGGGGGAGGGTAAGGGTGGGGGGGAAAAAGTACTGTTTAAACAGGTTGATCTTTGCGTTGCCGGAAATGTACCCCCATCTCCTTGTCGCAAGCGGCAAAATGGTCATGAAACCATGATTTGTAAGCGTCGAGGAAATCAATGGTAACCTTTTGCCCTTGTCTGAATTTTTCCACGCCAGCGCTCAGTGTGGCGAGGATCCTGTCGTGATCTTCACAATGGCTCGTGAAATCCTTGTCCTTGATGCGCATCTTCCGCTCTTCCGTAATGACATGATGCTGGGTGTAGATGTATAAATCCTTTACGAGCTTTTTTGCCTCTTCATCATTCCCTTTGTCCATGTCATCATAGATCTGATTAATCATTCCGATCAGATTCCTGTGTTGATCATCAAGAAAGTTGTTTTCTACGGAATATTCCTCTTTCCACTCCATGAATGCCGTCATGTCGTCATCTCCTGTCATGCGCCGGATTCTTCTAAAAAACTGCGGACGGATGCGGGTTCAGGTGCCATGATGAGACGAAATCGGAAGATATCCGAAAGTCAATCCGGACCCCAATGCCTGCATTCTTACTCCCACGCTTGTAATAGCGCCATTATCAGGATGCTGCGCTTTAGATGAGGGGCCGTACCTCGGTTACCCGGAAATACCCCACATGCCTCACCGCCATCCCTGCATCCGGGCCGACTATCTCCACCGTGTTTTTCCGGATCGTCTCCAGCAACTCGCCGCTATCTTCCATATCCTTCAACTCCAGCTTCAGCCGCCAGCCGGAAAAGCCGTTGACCGGGGCCATATACAGGTATGAGGCGTGGGGGTTTTCCTTAAGGTTGGCATGGCTCCGCCCGTCGGTCATCCCCCAGGCAAGGGTCTCATCGTCAATTATGTGCGGCCGGGCATAGATGGCGGTATTGACCACACCGTCGGCACTTGCCGTGGCAATGACCCCCCGTCCGCCTTCTGGAAACAGTTCTGCAAGTTTCATCACACCCTCCTTTTTCCCTTTCGGCAATTTCTCCTCTATGATAATCTACCATTATTTTCCCCTTTGTCCATACCCGGGCCAGGAGATGAACATGCAGTTGAAAACGGTCCTCGACAACCTTTATGCCTCCCGCTCCCCGCTTCATCTCGCCAATGACCCCCTCTCCTTCTGCCACCGCTACCAGGACCCGGCGGACCAGGAGATCGTCGGCCTCATCGCCTCCGCATTCGCCTACGGCAACGTGAAAATAATCCTCAGGAGCCTGGAGAAGATATTTGCCGGGATGGGCCCCTCTCCCCGC
>JBGPID010000148.1:0-7334 GCA_041484725.1 Geobacteraceae bacterium
ATTGCCGCAGCTGCCTCCCGGTGAGCTTCAAGAACACGTCCTCCAGGGTGCCCGGCCCGGCCAGGTGCCGCGCCATGAGCTCCCGGGGCGCGCCGCTCTCGATGATGCGGCCCTGGTCCACGATGAGCAGGCGGTCGCAGAGCAGCTCCGCCTCCTCCATGTAGTGCGTGGTCAGAAACACCGTCTTCCCCTTCTCCTTCAGCCCCTGCAAGACATCCCACACCTCGCGCCTTGCCCGGGGGTCGAGCCCGGTTGTCGGCTCGTCGAGGAACACGACCTCGGGGTCGTTCACAAGTGCAATCGCGATGCCGAGGCGCTGCCTCAACCCCCCGGAGAGGTTCTTGTACTGCTCTTTGGTCTTGTCCTTGAGGTTCACGAGCTCTATCAGCCCGTCGATATCGGTGTTCCTGCAGCTGAAAAGCCGCGAATAGTACTGCAGGGTCTCTCTGACCGTTATCCTGTCGAACGAGTTGAACCCCTGCGGGAGGACGCCGATGCGGCGGACGATGTCGTGCTTCTTCTTCGTGACGTCCATGCCGAGAAGGGTGACTTTGCCGGAGGTGGGTGGGCGGATCGTGTTGATGATCTCGACGGTAGTGGTCTTGCCTGCACCGTTCGGGCCGAGCAGGGCGAACACCTCGCCAAGACTAACGGTGAACGATATGTCGTTGACTGCCAGTAAATCCCCGTAGCGTTTGGTCAGCTTCTCGACTTCGATTGCGTATCCGGTTTCTTCGGTCATGAATCTCCATTTTTTTGTAATTCAGGTGATCAGGCTGAAGGCTGAAGAGTGTTAGGAAAACCTGTTTTTACTTCGGCCTTCAGTCTTCAGCCTATCAACCTGAGCTGCGGGCCAGAACCCGAGGTGGCTGAGGACCTTCCCGGTCATCGCATGCGGCCAGATTAAAATACGGTCAAACACCGGCCGACGGTGCTTGAATAAAATAAAGCTCGGCACAAACGTCGCGCCCAGGTGCGCCTTGGTCTTCTCAGTCCCCTGCCCCGCATAATAGAAAGGAATTTTCCGCTCCAGGCAGGTGCGGACATTTTCCAGCCAGGAGAGGACATAAAGGTTGTATTTACGGCCGAGCCCGAAATCCATGCAGAAAAACATATCCACCATCGCTTCCTGTTTTACGACGAGAAGGTTGAACGCAACGAGTTCTTCCCGCACAAAATAGAGCGTGTATTCGGCGCCCGGGACTCTCTCGCAGATTTTGTCGAAGAACAAGCGGTTGTGCGCGCCAAGCGCCATGGGGCCGCGCGCCACGGTTTCCAGATAAAGCGCGTAGATCCTCTCCAGATAAGGAGAAATATCGCGGCTGCGAATTACCCGGACTTCCGGGGCAATCCGCATTTTGCGGTGCAGATCTTTTCTCGCCCCCCTTGAAAGGCGGCCCAGGTATTCTTCCACGCTGTCGAAATCGATCGCCAGTCGCGCACAAGCCCGATATTGCACCCGGTTGAATTTATTGAATGCTTCCCCGGGAAGTTTGCCGTAATTATTAAAGTTGTAGAGCGCCACGATATCGCTTTCAAGCTCAAGCGCGAGCGTCTGCAAGGCGGCAAAGGCCATTTTGCATGCCGCATCGAGGGTCTCCTCATCGATTCGGGGATCGATCCCGATTTCACTCCATTCCCCTACCAGCGACCCCACGCTCAGAACGCGGGGGTGAAAAAGCGAGGGGATGAGGCGGCCGGCCACTTTCAGCAATTTCTTGAGCCATCCCTCCACAAAAGCGGACAGATCAAAACGGGTTTCAAACAACGGCAACAAGAGCACAGGAGCATCATCTTTTGACACCACGATACTGCGCAGGTTAAAACCGTCAATACCCGATTCCAGCAACAGTGAAAGAAGAGGGGCGGTGCTGGAATCCTCCGGAAAAAGCCGCCCGAGTTCAGTTGCCGACACTCCCTCCAACCCCGGCACCCATTTGCAGGTAAGGTCCCTAAGGTTATTCATGGCCTGTCGGGCTCCGGTCCAACAGGGCGACGGAAAGCCACATTTTCCTCTCCGGAAACGAACGGACCCACAGGGTCCGGTCGGCAGCCATGGGAAACCGCATCAGTGCCTTCCCTGACAGGCCCACCGGAAAGCTATACCCGCCGTTACCCTCAGCATCCTCCCCTGCCGATGAATATACGATGATTTGCCGCGGATCAACGAGGTGGAATGCACATCCCATCGCCTTGACAACGGCCTCCTTGACAGACCAGAGCATGGCTGAAGCCCTTCCCATATCTCCGTCAGCCAGACTCAAGGCATGTTCAAGCTCTTCCGGATGGAAGACCCGGGAAAAGGGGTATGCTCCCGGGAATTCATCGGACCCTGCCACATCAATGCCGATATCGGACGCATCTCCGCAGAGAGCGGCCCAGACTTTTCCTCCCCCCTCGCTGAAGGAGATGGCCGGACCCCGGTATTCTCCCAACAGGAGATGGGGCCTGCCGAGAGGGCCGCGTGTCAGCCGAATCGGGAAAGCGGTTCCAGTGGCGGATTGACAGCGTTTCCAGAGGGGGCTTCCCATGGCCGAAAGGTGATCCCAGAGGGTGGAGACGAGGCGGTGTTTTGCTTCTTCTCCGCTCGTCCCATGACAGTCGGGGCGCTGGAGGGATGCATAGAAGGCAGGTCCCCTTCCATGAACGGGATTCACCGTATGGACGGTTATTCCTTCGCTAGCCGTTGCCGTATTCACTGCCGTCACTCCGAAACCCACTGCATGCGCATATTATGGACCTGCATGATGGCGCGTCCCTGGTCGTCAATCCCTCTGGCGTCCCAGGTGAGCATTTCGTCGTCCCGCGACCGCATGCGGGCCTCCACGGTTATCTCTTCTCCCGCCCGGCACATTCGCAGAAACCTCATCTCCCCGATCTCCATGGGAACCATGAAACGGCGCTCCGAAGGTTCCGTTGCCGCGACCTGAAAGGCGACCAACTGCAAAAGGGCCTCGAAAAGGTAGATCGAATATTGGTAACGGGCGTTGAGCGGATTCGCGAAGTCGCTTGTCTCCCGGTAGATGGTCCGGCCCCGCGCCACTCCCGGACCTGCACCGTCAAGGAACTCCATCACGCGATACCTCCCTTCGAGGCCGCTGCGCTCTTTGTACCATTCAAGCACTTTTTTATGATCCATGGGCCCCGTTCGCAGTTCGTCCAGACGGACTGGAAAATCCGGTAGCACTTCCCCGAGATATCCTACCCCGCCATCGAGGATCACCTGGCCCTTGCAGTGCGGGATGAAGCGGTCGGTCAATCTCCCGGCGGGTGAGATATCCTGTGTTGCGAGAGAGAGGTCGCACAGTACCTCCCGATGGCCCTTACCGGTCCGGCAACAGGATATCCTGGCAGGGCGTGGAACCCCGGGAGGACACTCGATCATCTCGATGAGGCGCACCTGGCGAACTCCCCGCACCTGCAGGTGGGGATAGAGGATCCGGGCGGCTTCCATGAATGTCTCCAGGATCATGGCGGCTGAAACAAGAGGATGCTTGACGAACTTGAAAGGCCTGTGATCGGCGATCCAGAGGTCCTTCTCCATGGAAAAAGTTCTGAATGCCTCCAGCTCTTCCCGGCGGATGTCCAGGCGGGAGATCCTTCCTATCATGGGGAAGTCCGCGGGGTTCATGGAGACGGCGCCTCCGGCCAGTTCTCTAGCAACTGAAGGAGGGGTTGTATCGTTGAGCAGCGACGTCCGCACAACCGGCAGTCTCCTCATGAACATCACCCAAACGTCGTCGGCCGAGGCGCTGAAGAGCTCCCGGCAGAAAAGGCCCGCAAGCTCGTTCGCATGGATGTACGCCACCCCCATCCGCTTCAACAGCGCCCGGATCTCCGGATCATCCGCCATCCCCGCCCCCTCGACAGGGGGAAGCATCAAGGCCTTGAAGCGGATGACGCTGTTTTTCCGGTGGAGGGTCTTAAGTAATGCGGACATCATCCGGTTGGCCGCGGCGTAGTTGCCCTGGCCGGGATTCCCCTGTATCGCGGCCCCCGAGGAGAGGCCGACGAAAAACCTCAAACCGGCCCCCTCCGCGGCTGAGAAAAGATTCCAGGCCCCGAGGAATTTGACGTCCGTGACCTTGGAGAAATCATCCTGTGTCATCTGGCTTAAGTAACCGTCCCTGATGACTCCGGCTCCGTGAATGATCCCGTCGATCCTGCCGTATAGGCTTGTCACCTTGCCGATGACCGCGCGGACTGCTGCGGGGTCGGTCACATCGCAGCTATGGTACGTTGCCTCGATTCCCGAGGCGTGCAGATCCGCCAGGGTCCGGGCGATCTCCGCCCCCCTGTCGCCGCCTCTATCCAGAGACGTTCTCCCCAGGAAGACCAGACGTGGCATGAAAGGGACAAGACTAGCCGCCAGGTGGGCACTGATCCCGGTCCCCCCCCCGGACATGACGACAACGTCTCCGGGGCTCAAAGCCAGCGCCGGCGAATCCCCGAAGAGCAACGGGGCCGACTCTCCCTGAGAGGTGAAGAGCCTGCCATCGCGATGAATGAGCTCCACCACGGGGCATCCTCTGTCCAGGGCATTGCGCAGCGCAACGTGAAGGTCGGTATCGCTCTCGATTTCCAGCGTGCGGAACTGGAGCGACGGGTACTCCAGCGCCGCGCTCAGAAACAGACCGAGCATCCCCTCCGCCAGCAGGGGTCCGAACGTTTCGCTATCCTCCCGGTAATGAACCAGCACCACGAATTTCTTTTTCTGGGACTGGAGAAATGCCTTCAGGGAGAGAAAGAGCCCCCTGAGAAGCTGGCTGACATCCGCCATGCTTGTCAACCTTCCCGACCCGCCTTGAGGCTGGGCGATGATCATCCCGGCGAGGGACGCCATGCCCGTGATTCTCTCCGCGATCCTTCCGGCCCCTTCATCAGTCAGGATGTCGTGCCCCTCTATGCCGGGACCGGGATTCCCTTGCAAGTATGGCATGGGAAACGTGACCACCCCGTAATCCCGCCGGAGGATCTCCCCTGTCTTTCCGGCAATGGCGTCATCCCTGTCGGGTGAGAGAATAATGACTGACTCGTCCGGGCTCAATTCAATGGGAATGGAGGCCGCCAGCTCAACAGCCACGTGATTGAATACGATCCGCTTCAAGCTCGCCCCATCCTCCGGGCTCTTCACGGTTTCATCATGCACCGGGTCAGGGGCAACGGCCCCGGTGTCCTGTTGCAGTACGGCGCCTCCCTGCCGGGAGATAATCTCGGAGATCTTCCGGGCGATCTCCCTCACGGTACGGGTGCCTATAAAGTCCTCCAGTTCGATGGTGATTCCGAACTGGCGTTCCGCGGCGTCCATGATGATGGGGAGGCGGCTGGAGCGGATGGAAAGGTCCTTCCTGAGGTCCATGTCGGGTTCGATCTCCGCCCTCTCGAACCCTGTTGCATCCATGATGATTCGAATAAGCTTCTCCAGAAGATCCTTACCCTCAGGCGCCTTGTCATGGGGAGCCGAGGCCTCTGCGTCAAGGGTTGCGGAGCCGGGATCAACCGCCCCGGCGGCCGGCTGCGGGGTGGCGCCTCCCTCCCTGGCGACTATCTCGGAAATCTTCCGGGCGATGTCCCTCACTGTGCGGACATCGATGAAATCTTCCAGTTCGATGGTGATACCGAAATGGCGTTCCGCCGCATCCATGATTATCGGGAGACGGCTGGAGCGGATGGAAAGGTCCCTCCTGAGATCCATATCTGGCTCGATTTCATCCCTGTTGAATCCCGTGGCGTCCATGATGATTTGAATAAGCGCCTCTATATTGCCCTGATGCCCGGCTATCCCGGCTATGCCAGGGGGCGCCTCTTCTTTCGGGATGGTGCGGCCTGCTGCGGGAGTCTTCCCGGCTGCACGGAGGGAAACCCATTCCGGTTCTCGTTGCATTTTCAGATGCCCCTGTACGAAGAGCCGGGCAAGAGCTGCCTTGCAGGTCAGGGCCTCCGCACCGGGAAGGCAGGTCTGTATGCATGCCGATTCGGGAAGCGTGTCGGCAATGAGATTGCTTACTATATCGCCTGGGCCCACCTCCACGAAAAGGCGGACGCCGTGGTCATTCCAGAGTGTCTGGACATTATCCAGCCAATGGACGGTGGATTCCAGGTGGGCCATGAGGATGCGCCTGATCTCAACGGGGTCCGACGGATACGGCACCCTGGTCGTGTTCGATATAACCGGGATCTGCGGGGGATGAAACGGGATAGAGGCAACGAATGCCTCGAGTTCGTCATGGATGGCCCTCATGATGGGAGAGTGGAAGGCCATGCTGACCCGCAACAGTGTGGACCGGTAGCCCATCTCCTTCACCCGCCGGCCGAGATTACCGACCGCCTCGGTGCCGCCGCTAAGTATCACCTGTTTCGGTGAATTGATATTGCCGATGTAGATATCATCCACCCCCTGAATCATCTCCTTCAGCAGATCGAGCGGGGCATCCACCGCCGCCATGACGCCCGGGTCCATGTTTTGGGCGGCGACCTTGTCCATGCAGCGGGCCCTCTCGTTCACAATGCGAAACCCGTCCTCCACGGAATAGACACCGGCCATGCACAGGGCGGTCAGTTCGCCCAGGCTGTGGCCTGCCATGGCCACCGGGCGGATACCGAGCGAGGTGAGGTAGCGGGCCATGGCGTGTTCCAGGGCGAACAGGGCAGGCTGCTGCCAGCGGGTCTTCTGCAGGTTCTCCTCCCGATCGTGGAACAACAGGTGCAGGAGGTCGAACTCCGCCGCAGCTGCAGCCCGATCCATCCACTCCTTGATCACGGGGAAGGAGTCGTAGAGATCCCGTCCCATCCCTGCATAGTGCGTCCCCTGTCCGGGAAATACAAAAGCGAGCGGCGGCGCCGGCAAATCCTCGGGGCCTGCGAAGATCCCCTGTTTTGCCAGGGCTCTCAATGCCTTGGTCGAGCCGATTCCAGCTTCGCCAAGAGCGGCCGACCGCTCGATGACCGAAAGCGCCTCTGCAGCAGAATGCGCCACAACTGCCATCCGGCAGTAACGGCCCTCCATCTCGGTCCGGAAGAATGATATCCCCTGGATTGCAAGGGGGCCGTTTCCCTTCTTTCCGGCGAGGCAGGCCGCTCTGTCCGGGGAGACCATGATCGCAGCCGCTTTGTCCATGGCCTCTTCCATCTGAACAACATAGTTGGAGCCGCCAAACCCGAAGGCGTTGACCTGAAGCCTTCTCGGCTCACCGGCCCCGGCCTTCCAATCGAACGGCTCGGGGGGGATGAGGAGACCCGATCCTTCCAGCCCCATTTCCGGGTCCGGATGCTCATAGTTGAGGGTGCCGGGGAAAACCCCCGCCTTCATGGCCATGGTTCCCCGAATGATGTTG
>JBGPID010000149.1:0-7314 GCA_041484725.1 Geobacteraceae bacterium
CCCCACCCCCCCTAAAACCGCGCATATCGTCAGCCGCTTCATCCATTTATTTCCCCAGCCCTTTCCATACTTCCTCCGTCTGGTCAACACCATTGTAAACCCTCCTTTGAATTGGCCGGCAGAAGCATAGCCTGTGAGCCCCCGTTAAACGTTGACTCATTTGATAATTATTGTTTAAAACTATCAGAATTTGTTAAAAATGCAACGGCGGCCCGCCGGATACTATTTAACATTCTAACTTTATCTGCCCATCATACCTTGACTTATATCATATTTTACGGAAAAATAGGCCAATCAACGGAAACCCAGGAGGGGACTAATGGCTGAAGAAAGAAAAGAAATCTGGCTGAACTATCTGGCCCTGACCACCGTTATCCTGGCGGTCTGCGCAACCCTTTCCACCTTCAAGGGGGGGGGATATTCCACGAGATCGGTCATGAGCCAGACCCAGGCGTCTGACCAGTGGGCCTTTTACCAGGCGAAGAGCGTCAAGGGATACATCTACGAGATGCAGAAGGACAAACTGGAACTGGAACTCAAGGGGATGGGGGCGAAGGCACCGCAGGCCCTTCTGGAAGAATACCGGAACAAGATAGATGGGTATGGGAAAAAGATCGCCAGATATGACGAGGAAAAGGCAGCAATCCAGAAAGAGGCGAAACGCTACGAACAGATCCGCGACGATGCCCAGAAACACAGCCAGACTTTCGGCATCGCCGTGATTTTCCTGCAGATCGCCATCCTCCTCTCCTCCATCGCCGCCCTGATCAAGAAGAAGCCCGTCTGGGTGCTCGGCATGGCGGTAGGCGGCTTAGGCATCGTCTATTTCGCCGACGGCTTTCTCCTCTTTCTCTGACCGGCGGCGCCGGTCAAGGGAGTTGAGGGGTCAAAAGAACCATTTTACACTGGCGCATCATTCTTGTGCCTGTGGGTGTAGCGGATCACCGTTACCTTCTCCAGGGTAATCAGACCGCTTTCGATCATTTCATCCACCTGCGGCATGATGGAGTCGATCTTTTCTTTCGTCTCCACCACCTCGATAACCATGGGGAGGTCGGAGGAGAGTTCCAGCAGCTTGTGGGTGTGGTATACCCGGTGCGCGCCGAACCCCGACACCCCGCGCAGGACGGTGGCGCCGGCAAATCCCTCTTTCCGGAACAGTTCCACCAGCGCTTCATAGAGTGGAATGTGGCCGAACATCTTTGTTTCCCCGGTAAAAATCCGCATGAGGACCTTCTCCCCGCTCATTTTCGTCATCCGCAAGCCTCCTAGACGTAGCGTGCCGTTACTATACCGACCCAGGTGAAGAGTAGACAGGTGAAGACACTCGCCAGGACGTTTGTCGAGGCAATGAGAAATTCCCCTTCTTCGAGCAGGCGAAACGTTTCATAGCTGAAGGTGGAAAATGTGGTGAGCCCGCCGAGGAAGCCGATGGTGAGGCCGGTGCGCAGGTTCGCCGGGAGAACGGTGCTGCGCATGCCGATCTCCATGATGAGGCCGATGATGAACGCGCCCAGGATGTTGACCGCAAATGTCCCGTAGGGGAAGCCCCTCCCGAGCAGGCCATATACCCACCCCGACAGGAAGTAGCGGGTCACGCAGCCGAGCGCTCCGAATCCCGCGATGAGTACGACCAGATGCATCGAAAGTCCTCCTTTACCTCAAAAATCCCTATATGCGCAGGGTTGCCTTCAGCCTGTCCGGGTTGAGGAGAAGCCCCAGACCGTCATGGATACTCCTTACCGCTATCCCGGCGCTAGAGAGCGCGTTGACGGAACAACCCTCCCCTTCGATTACCGCTACGCCGATCCGGGCCGCCGTGAGCATCTTCCGGTCGTTATTGCCGTTGCCGATGGCGATGACATGCTCCGCCCCGAGATTCCATATATACCGTTCCTTCTGCATGTCCATGACTTCCCCTGAAAGGAGGGTCAGAGAGCATTCCACCCCTTCGAGCGCCATCCGGGCCGTGCCGAAGGTGTCCGCGGTCAGCACGTGCAGCTTAACAACCCGCGCAACATTATTCAACTGTTCTTTTACGCCGGGGAGGAGCCTCCCATCCACCGACAAGGTGCCGGTGAAGTCGGACACCAGATGCTCCAGCCGCACAAAGCCGAAGCCGGGAATGTCGATTTCCAGCATAACAGCCTCCATGTTATTACCCTAAAACCGGTAATTGTCCACGAAGCCAATGCACCCACCCCACGCATGTCACCTGACGATCGTCACCGTGCAGGGCGCATAGGTGGTGACACGTTTCGATACGGAACCGATCAGCCACTTTTCCATCCGCGATTTTCCCCGATGCCCCAGGATCACCATGTCGCAACCCTTCTCAGCCGCGTAGTGGACGATCTGGTCCGCGGGATGCCCCACGGCGACTTCGGTGGTAACCGGGACATTAGCGGCCACCCCCTTTTGCCGCAACTCCTTGAACATCTCCTCGTAATGCTCCGTGGCGGCGTCGATGATGGCGTCCATCTCCACCAGGTCCGCAGGTTCGGGCACCTGGACAACAGAGAGAACGCAGATCTCGTGGGATGGCTCCGGGGAGAGGTTCGATAATTCCAAAGCGAATTCAAACGCCTTCATGGAATATGGTGATCCGTCAAAGGCGACCAGCAGTTTTTTCAGAGTCAGCATACATTCCTCCTCTTTTATGAAATTTAACCTTTATTCAACAGGCTCCGGTGCTTGTTTTGGGAGCAGGTATTTCGGGATGAAGAAGGCATTGGCGATGAGGGTCGGCACAACGGCGCTGGCGATGACCGCGGCGATCAGGATGGAATACTGGGTCTGGTCGATGATTTTGTGGTTTAGCCCGAAGAGCGCCGAGATGGAGCCGAAGGTGAGACCCGTGGACATGAGGAGGGTGGTGTATACCCCTTCCTTCTGCGCGTACTTGAATGCCTTGGTGGTGGGATAAACGCCGATGATCTTCGTCGCCATCTTGCCGACAAACATGGCCAGCAGGGGGATCGGGGCGGCCAGAAGAGCGGGGATCGACACGTAGGAGCCGGCCCGGATGAAATAGAACGGGGTGAGAAGGCCGAAGCAGAGGGTGCGCAGCCGCCGGATGAGGAGGTGGTCCTTCCCCACCGTCCCGGCCAGGACCATCCCCACGACGTAGGCGGGGAGGACCGCCTCGCTGTCGGCCCAGGTCGCCAGGGAGCCGAGACCGAAGAGGATGAAGAGGAGATACTTGGCCTCCAGTTCCGACGGCCTCCCTCCATAGCGCTTGAAGAACCATGGGGTGAGATATGGGAGGATGAAAAAGAGCGCGATTCCCGTTACGGCGAAGATCAGGGTCTTCATGGAGAAAGGCGCGAAGATGAGGCCCAGGGCGACGACCGTCCCCAGGTCGGTGATGAAGCAGGCGGCGAGGACCGCCTTGCCGAAATCGGTCCGGTTCAGCCCCAGTTCCAGCATGACCGCGTAGACAACCGCCACCGAGGTGGTGGACATGGCAACGCCGGAGAGCCAGCTCGCCTTGACCGTCCAGTGGAGGAGGTAGTAACCGATGGCGGTGCAGCCGAGGAAGGGACCGAGGAAAGAGACGAAGCCGATGGCGATCGCCTCTTTCCACCGTGCCCGGAAAACGACCGGATCAATCTCGGCGCCCGCCAGAAAGGTGAGGACTATTGCCCCGGTGCCGGCAATGAACTTTATCCAGGGCTGGTCCGACCCTATTGTGGTCCCGATCAGCGCACCGATGATCAGTTGCGCCACGGTGCCGACCACGATCTCGGAGAGGGCGGTGGCGATGCGAAACCAGATTGAAAAGAGCGTGGCGACAAGGGCCAACCCCAACCAGAGTGCGGCAATTCCCCAGACCTCGTACATAATCCCCCCCTGATAATAAAAAGACTCCTACCCTCTTTTTGAAGGTAGGAGTCATCGGCTTTCAATGCGGAAGCGGTTCAGGGCGAACTCCATCGCCAGTTATTGTCGAGCAAACATAGACGAATAATTCCCGATTGTCAACAGCGAAAGGAAGCTATAAGGGCCAGATGTACAACCTGGCCTTTTTTTATTTTATACTGGTTTATTATGAAAAAAAGCGGGGGTTGGAAGGATTTCTATCCCTATGGTTCGAAGAGCTTGGCCTCTTTCATCTTTGCAAGGTCGGCCTTGACGTTCTTATGACATTCAGGACATATGCTGTGACTGAAGAGGGCTTCGGAGTGCTCGCTGATATATTGCTCCATCTGCTGCCAACTGGACTTGTCATCCCGAATTTTTTTACAGTACATGCAGATCGGGATAATCCCTTCGAGATGTTTGACCCTTGCCTGGGTTTCCCGAAGTAATGTCTCCGTGCGTCTCTTCTCTTCCAGGGCTTCCACCATGGAATTAAATGCAGTAGAAAATGCACCCATAAAATGGACACGCTGGCTATAGTCACCGGCGGCAATCTGTCCCGTCTGCCAGGTGAGATGGAGAAGGTTTGCCTGAAGCTGTTTGAACGGAGATGCAAGGAGATTATGGGGTGGCGAGGGGGCTTCGAGTTTACCTTCCGCCAGAGACTGGATGAAGTCATGCGCATCGTTGTACGAGACGACAAACCGATTCACAGTTTCGCACAACCCTTTCAACACCGGATCGAGGTCGGCTCCGCATTCCACGGTCCCTGCCGTCTCACCGCGCAAAAGCCGCATGAGCTGTTCATCGAGCGCCTTAAGAAAAACATTGCTTTCGTCCGGCATGCCTTAGCCTTCTCCTTTAGCGGTAACCTTGAAACGGCATGTCCGCTCGCCGGATGCCCAACAATCAACCTCGCGGGCATCGAACTCCCGTCCCGTGTAAACGCCGAACACGCCGGCAATGAACCCTTCGTCATATTCACATACCGTTTCATCGGCAGGCGGAAGCCCGGAACAATCCAGGTCCTCCGCCACCGTCAGCGTAAACTCCATTTTATCGAAATCGCTCTTCTCCAGCCTCATAATGCCGATCTTGAGGGACAGCAGCTTTTCCTGCAAATCGGCCACAAACTCATTGAAGGGGAGTGTGCAGTTCAGGGCATTCCTGCAAAACTCCGTCCCGGCGAGTCTGCCGGCCTCCCGCAGCAATTCCGTTGTTTTCTCTACCGATAAATTCCTGTTCAATACATCGCGCAGGGTATACTGCATCAACCGGTACACTGCCACATTCATGAGGCTGCCCAGGTTCGGACGCCCACCCTCAATATCACCCAGGTCTTTCCACTGAAACCGGTATGATGGACTCTTGAACATCACTCACCTCCATTAAAATTTCAAATAAAATAGGGACCTGTATGTGGGCAGATCCCTGATATTGTCTGGTTGCGGGGGAAAGGTTTGAACCTTCTGACTCCGGGTTATGGGGGGTTTAAAGCCCTCATGTTTTCCTTAACAAACATCCAGTTGCAATGATCCAATGGGTTAACTGCTTCACATAATACACCATGGCCGCCATTTTTTCCATCTTTATTTATTTCCATTCAGCTCAGGGGAAACCATAAGGGTCTCTCTTGCCGTCCAGGGACTTTTTCCGGTCCCGGCACATATTTTTCACCTACAGTTTGATGAAAACTCACGAGGGGGTATAATTAATATTATGGAGTAAACAATTCTTCCGCAGAGCATATTGCTTTAAGATTTGATTTTTGCCCAATGTAGATGACCTGTCCCGGAAAACGAACTTTATCCGTTCATCAAGACCCTTCATGAAGTGCCGGGATCGGTTTTCTTCAGGAGTACGTGAACAGGCTGACATCTGTTTATTCAAAGCGCATAGGAGGCAATACCATGAAGATCAGTGAAATCATGTCCAGAAATGTGCAGACGACAACCCCTGAAGCAACTTTGAAAGAGAGTCTTGATCTCCTCGTAAGAGAGCGCCTCAATGGCCTGGTCGTGGTAGAAGGGGGCAAGGTTGTGGGTTTGGTCACCAAAGCGGATATTTTCAGGGCCGTTCTGCCGTCACAGTGCGATATCTGCGAGGATGAGCTTTTGATGCAAGACCCCGAGTATGTTGAAGAGCGCATTTTCAAATTCCTGGGCGCCAGGGTCGAGAAGATAATGGGGACACCGGTTATTACGGTTACCAGTAATTTGCCGATCATAAAGGCGGGTTCGATAATGGTCCTGCGCAGGATCAAACAGATCCCGGTGGTTGACGATGGGGCGCTGGTGGGGATTGTCACGCTCAGCGACATTCTTGCCGCATTCCGGAAGAAGTCGGAAGGGTTTGGAACTGTGTGATCTGAAAAAAGGTCTCAGCACCTGAGCAGTCATCAGTTACCATTACAGAGGACATTGCCCAATGACGGAAGAAGCCGAAAGTCCGCCCGTTCAGGGGGTCATAACGGCCATCCATGGCGATATCGTGGAAGTCGGTTTCCAAGACAGGCTTCCCGGCATCAATGACGCCCTGTTTACAACGATGCCCGACGGGACGGCTCTGACCCTCGAGGTCCATCAACATACGAGCAATACCTCCGTCAAGGCCATAGCCCTTGGTTTCACCCAGGGGCTGAAAAGGGGGATGCCGGTTGTGCATTCGGGTGGCCCGCTCCGCATTCCTGCGGGGAAGGAGTGCCTGGGAAGGGTGTTCAACGCCTTCGGCGAACCGATTGACGACGGACCGCCGTTGACCGACTTCATCCTCTCTCCCGTGCACAGGGCTCCTCCACTGCTCAAGGAGCAGATAGCGGTCTCCGGTATCCTGGAAACCGGAATAAAGATCATCGATCTCCTCGCCCCATTTCCGAAAGGGGGAAAGGTAGGGCTGTTCGGCGGCGCCGGGGTAGGCAAGACCGTGCTCCTCATGGAGTTTATCTACAAGGTGGCCACCGTCTATTCCGGCATATCGGTTTTTTGCGGCGTCGGCGAAAGGATGCGGGAGGGGCACGAGCTCTGGAGGGAGATGGAGGGGCGCGGAATCATGGAGAATGCGCTGCTCCTGTTCGGCCAGATGTCCGAATCCCCCGGCATTCGCTTCAGGGTCCCCCTTTCCGCGATTACCCTGGCCGAATTTTTCAGGGACGAAATGGGAAAGGACATCCTCTTTCTCATGGACAACGTCTATCGTTTCGTCCAGGCCGGCAATGAGGTGTCGGTCCTTCTGGGCAGGCTCTCCTCGCGGGTCGGATATCAGCCCACACTCCTCGCCGAGCTGGCGGAGGTGGAAGAGCGGCTCGTTTCCACCGGCAAGGGTTCGATCACATCTGTGCAGGCCATATACGTCCCTGCCGACGACATCACCGACCCGGCCTGCGCCGGCGTATTCCCCCACCTCGACACCACGGTGGTCCTTTCCCGTGAAATAGCCGCCAAGGGGCTCTACCCG
>JBGPID010000150.1:0-7179 GCA_041484725.1 Geobacteraceae bacterium
ACAATGCAAAATATGCATAGTTGGCGCTATTTCGCGTCCAGGGGCAAACCGGTCATGCATACAGGGAAATTTGTGCATCCCTGCAGAATAGCCTACGGCCGGTCATTGATATACTGGAGGGCATAGTTGACGTAATTGCCGGCCGATCGCCCAAGCCAGGCAATCTCATCCGGGGTGAGGTCGCGCTTGTATTTGGCCGGAGCGCCGACCCACAGGGTGTGCGGCGGGATGATGGTCCCCTCGGTAACCAGCGCCCGTGCGCCGATCAGCGCCCCTTCCCCGACCACCACCTTGTCCATGACGATCGCCTGCATGCCGATGAAGGCGCCGTTTTCCACGGTGCAGCCGTGTAGGGTAACACTGTGAGCGACTGTGACGTCGTTGCCGATTATGAGTGGCGCACCGGGGTCTTCGGCGTGTTTGCGGTGGGTGACGTGGAGCATGGAGAGATCCTGGATGTTGGTCCTGCTCCCTATGCGGATGAAATTTACGTCGCCACGCGCCACCACGTTATACCATATGCTGCTCTGGGGGCCGATCTGCACGTCGCCGACAATTACCGCCGTTTCAGCTATGAAAACGGTGGGATCGATTTGCGGCTGTATCCCCTGGAATGATCGGATCATATCGGTTCTCCAGCTTTAATCTCGTGGTATTGCCAGCATCCGGTCCAGGGCGCGCTTGGCCGGCGCCCTGATCTCTTCCGGCACCTTCACCACCGGCTCCATTGTCTGCAGGGAGGCGAGGATATCTTCCAGAGAAGTCAGCTTCATGTTGGGGCAGATGAGGGCAGGTGAGGCGAGGATAAACTCCTTGTCCGGATTCTCCTTGCGCAGGCGATAGAGAATTCCCGCTTCGGTACCGATAATGAAGCGTCTGGCCGGGCTCTTCCGGCAGTAGTCGTACATTCCGCTGGTCGAACAGGCATGGTCCGCCATGGCCGTGACCCGCGGGTTGCATTCCGGATGGCAGATAAATAGCGCGTCCGGGTAATCGGCCTTCAGGCGGACGACGGCTTCGTTAGTGAGCCGTTCGTGAGTGGGGCAGAATCCATCCCAGAAATAGAAAGTCTTGTCCGAGAAACCGGCCACATATCGCCCCAGATTCCGGTCCGGGACGAAAATCACCTCCGGGCCCGGCAGGGAGTTTACCACCCGCACCGCGTTGGCCGAGGTGCAGCAGATGTCGCTGACCGCTTTGACCGCCGCAGATGAATTGACATAGGTGACCACCGGCAAGCCGGGATGCTCCTCTTTCATCCGCAAAAGCCCATCGACCGTTACCATGTCCGCCATGGGGCAGCCGGCATCAAGGCGCGGCAGCAGGACGGTTTTGCCGGGGGAGAGGATGGAGGCCGATTCCGCCATGAAATGGACCCCGCAAAAGACGATGACTTGCGCGTCAGTTTTCTCCGCCTCCATCGAGAGCGCCAGTGAATCGCCGGTGATGTCGGCTACCTCCTGTACTTCATCCCGCATATAATTATGAGCCAGAAGTACCCCGTTCCGCTCTTTCAGGAGCGCCCGAATTTCCTGTCTGAGTTCTTCCTGATACATAAGTCGTTTCCCCACTTAACCTTGCTGTTTGCCGTGCACCGCGCTGTAACCGGCACGAGCTTCCAAATACTAGACAATGTTCAGGTATATGTCAAACCATTTACGTCCCTTTAAGGCCACAAAGCAGGGCATAAAGAACCCTGCTTGACATGGTGCGGTAAAACCTCTATTATTTGTCTAGTCCGCAGGGAAATCTGCCGGACGGCGGCGCCCGGGTGCTTCATCAAAGTGACTGTAAATATACTGTGAGGTTAGTGACATGTTTGGTATAGGGATGCCGGAGCTGATCATAATTTTAGTCATTGCGCTTATCGTAATCGGGCCGCACAAGCTACCCGATCTGGCCAGATCGCTCGGCAAAGGGCTTGCCGAATTCAGGCGCGCCACCGATGACTTCAAGCGGAATGTCGAGGAGACAGCCAGAGAGCAAAATGAGAAGGAACAATTAGCGCAGCAGGGTCCGGTCAAGGAACAGGCCGGCGAGGCTGGAAAAGGCGTGGAGGAACAGAAGGAGAAGGAAAAGAGCACTGTATGACCTGGTGAATAGCGTCCAGTCAGTTACCGTACGCTAAACGCTGTACACTTTACGTCAAGAGGCGGGGAATTCCCCCGCCTCGTTTTATTTCATCTCTTTCAATTTCGCCTTGGCCATGCCTGCCTCGGAGGAACGGGGGAAATTCTCGATAAGTTTACCCAGCACATATCTGGCGCTCTTCTTATCACCCAGCCCCTTGAAGGCCAGGGCCTGTTTAAACATCGCCGCCGGCACCTTTTCCTTGCCGGGGTAATTCTTGATGACTTTCTCGAACTCCAGGATCGCCTGGTCGTATATCTTTTCCGTGTAATAGGTTTCCCCTATCCAGTAATGGGCGTTGGCCGCCAGTTCATGATTCGGATGCTGTTCGACGAACTTTGTCAAAAGCTCGCGCGCCCTCTGCGTGTTACCTCCCTTGAATGAGTCGAGTCCCTGCTGATACAGAACATCGGGGGAAAGTTCCGACTGTTTGGCAGCCGCTTCCGTCGTTTTTTTCTGCTGATCTTCGGAGTTTTTCTCAATGTTGCCGACCCTGGCTTCCAGGGCGGTGAGCCGGCGGTCCAGGTCTTCTTTCAACAGGGAGATATCGTCGGCCGGTTTTTTCGCCTGGAGGGTGGCATCGTCCACCTTGCCGGCCAGTACCTGCATATCGACCTTGGCGCTGTCCAGGGAGACCTGGAGATCGGCGGTTCCCTTCCGCAGCAACTCGATCTCATTTTGATACGCTTTGAGGGTTTTGTCCATCCCCTCTCTGGTTTCGCTCTTCAAGCCGTTAAAATCCTTTTCCATGGTAAAGTAACGGGTCTTAAGCTCATCCAGGTCATGTTGCATGACCTCAACATCACCTTTGCTGGCGCAACCGGCCAGCAGAAGCAGGGAAACGGCGGCGAGACCTTTACTTGTAATGCGCATGACTTAGCACCCTCCGAGGTCATCTTTCAGGGATGGCCAGGAAAATTGAATTAATGCTGCCGCATATAAAAAGGAGCCGGTAGTGCGGCTCCTTCAAAATCTTCATGGAGAAGCGGGTTATTTGATGACGACGAATTCATCCCGTCTGTTCTTGGCCCATGCCGCTTCGTCGTGTCCGGAATCAGCAGGTTTTTCCTTACCGTAACTGATAAAGGAGAGCTGGGACGAAGGAACCCCTAGAGTTACCAGGTAGTTCATGGCAGCCTTTGCCCGTTTTTCCCCCAAGGCCAGGTTATATTCGTCGGAGCCCCGCTCATCGCAGTGACCTTCTATCTGCACCTTGGCGGAGCCGTTCTTCAGCAATAGCTTGGCATCCCTGGAAAGGCTGTCGCGAGACTGGCCGGACAAAACGAACGAGTCGAAATCGAAATAGATCTTTTCAAGTGCCGCCTGCAACTGCGCAGCAGCAGAGGAGAGGGCGGTTTCTTCACTGATTGCGGTCGGCGCCTCTTTAACAGCCTGTTCCCGCACCACCTCTTCCTTGATCGGCGGCTTGGCTGATGTTTCTGCCGGTTTTGCCGTTGGCGCGGGCGTAACCTCTCCCTCTCCCTTCACCAGTTCCTTCTTGGCGCAGCCACTGGCCAAGAGCGTCCAACAGCAGAGAACCACAAAAAAACGTACCATCACCTTGCTCATTTTTCCTCTCCTTTGTGCAGTAAATTTACGAGGCTCTAAACGTTAACCCTCCTCGGCAACGGGTGAAACACACATCCATTATACATAAGATTCATCCATTTTCAATGGATTGTTGCGGAAAAAACAGTCCCGGTTTACCAGTGGGTTGACCAGGTGGGGTGGGAATCGCCGGCATTCCCCCGGGAAACCTTTGTCTGGCCTGAACCGTCGGCCCGCATGAGATAAATCGCTTCTTTCCCGCCCCGCTTGGAACTGAAGGTGATAAAACGCCCGTCAGGCGACCAGCGCGGATGTTCGTTACTCCCCTCGCTGGTGAGCCGGGTGTCACCGCTGCCGTCGGGGTTTATGGCATAGATATGGAAACCGCTCCCTTCCATGCGACAGTAGAGAATGCGGTCACCCTTGGGGGACCAGCGGGGCCGGTCGTTATAGGCGCCGCTGGTGGTAAGCCTGTGGAGATCACCGCCATCGGCTTTCATGACAAAAATCTGCGGGCGTCCCAGCCGGTCCGAGGTAAAAGCTATACGGGAGCCGTCGGGTGACCAGGCAGGTGAAACGTCAATGGCCTGGTTATTGGTAAGCCGGGCCAATTGCCTGCCGGTTGTGTCGATGAGGTAGATTTCGGAATTCCCTTCCTTGCTCATGGTCAGGGCGATCCTTTTCCCGTCCGGGGAGTAGGCGCCGGTGATGTTGACACCGGGCCTGGCGGAGATGAGGGCTTCGGTCCCGGTAAAAAGTTCCCGCCGGTACAGGTTTGGATTCTTTCGCTTGTATGAGGTATAAATGATTTCCCGGCCGTTCGGTGAGAAATCCGGATTGAGATTGATGGAACCGTTCCTGGTTAGTCTTTGGACGTTGTAGCCGTCGTAGTCCATCAGATAGATTTCCTTGTTGCCGGTACGGTTGGAGACAAAGGCGATTTTGCCGGTAAATGGCCCTTTTTCGCCGGTAATCGCCAGCATGATCTGATCGTCAAAGGTATGGGCGATTTTCCGCAGGTCGCGGATGTTGCCCGTATAGCGTTTTGCAACGATTTCCTTTTCCTTGAATACATCGTACAGTCTGAATTCCAGGGTAAGCGTGCTCCCCGCTACTCTGTAACCGCTTTTTACGAGCAGATCGGCGCCTGCGGCTTTCCATGGGGCAAAGTTGAAATCTCCGGGCCTGATGCCGCTGTTGTTGTTCCCGCCCGTCCCCGACATAACCGAAAACGGCCCGGCCAGGGTCATGTCGAAGCGGAGGACATCGTCAATCTCTTTCACGATCTCGGGATTTTGTCCGCCGTTAAGACTTTTGCAGGCGGAGATGCCGAATTGTAACTGCCGGTTGCCTGGAGCGGTTACATCCAGAAAACCTTGTTGACCGTGAACCAGCGCGGGTGAAAGGATTGCCAGCAGGGTGAGGAAGATCTTTTTCACTTTTTGCTTACCCCCTCCGGAGCGAACCTGTAGCTGTATTCAAACTTTCCACCTCCGGGTGGGGGAGGGAAAGTCTGTGCAGCCTTGAGAATAGTCCTGCGAACGGCGTCTTCGAAGATCCGGTCGTTCGTGCTCCGTTCAAAATGTAAACCGACGACCTTGCCGGCTTTATCAATGGTGAGTCTTACCATCACTTCCGGGTTTTTCGTCTGAAAAGATATGGTGGTCCTGAAGGCATCCGTCAGTCTTGAGCGTATGTAACTGGCGTAATCGCTCCCCGCTTCCGTCCCTTTAGCGCCGGGCATGCCGGTCTGCCCACCATTTCCGGCAGTGGCAACCTTTTTCTGCAGTGCGTCGAGTGCCGCTGATACGTGCTTAGCGTCGACATCCCGCTCGATTTTTGCCATCCGCTCCTCGAATTGACGGGCGGTCTCCTTGGATGCGGCAGGTTTCTGGTTGGGGGGTTTGGGTTTTGCACTTGCTTTTAGCGATGATTTTGCCGGCAGCGCCATTTCCTGCTTTGCCGGTCCGGAGGGCGCCCTGCCGGGAGATGAAGGGGTTCCGGCCCGCGGGTTGGCAACCGGCAAGGTTACTACATCCACATAATAGACCGGCCCTTCCTTGAACGGGCGGGGCGAGAAGTGGAATACCACCAGTAAAAAATAGCAGGCCAGATGGATAGCTGTCGAGCAAAGCAACATCCATCCGAAGCCCGGTTCATTTCTTTGCAGGGTGTGGCTCATTTCCTCGGGGCTGGCTCAGTAACCATGCCGAGTCGCTCAATGCCGGCACCTTTGATCTCGGCCATAGCCTTCACTACTTCGCCGTAAGTGACGTCTTTATCGGCCTTGAGAAAAACCTCTTTTTTACTCCTGGTGGCGAACATCTCGCTGAGCTTGGCGCGCAATTCGCCGGCAGGGATTTGGGCGGAATTGATGAAAACGCCGCCGGATTTTTCGATGGAGACCACTACGCTCTCCTCCGGGGCGGTTAAAGCCTTGGTTTCCGCCTTCGGCAGGTTGACCTGCACCCCCTGCTGCATCATCGGCGCGGTAACCATGAAGATGACCAGCAGCACCAGCATGACGTCCACCAGCGGAGTGACGTTGATCTGGGACATGGTGCCGCGGTCGCGGCTGTCTCTGCTCCCTATTTCCATCGTTTGTCCCCTGTTTCACTAAATCTGATCGGCGCTTCCCTCCTATTTATTGGAGAAAGTCCGGTGAACGATGTTCAGAAACTCCGTGGAAAAGCTGTCCATTTCCGCGATCAACACCTTTATCTTGTTCTGGAAATGGTTGTAGCCCATGACTGCGGGGATGGCCGCAACCAGGCCGATGGCCGTGGCGATCAGCGCCTCGGCGATCCCGGGTGCAACGACCGAAAGGGAAGCGGAGCCGGTTTCCCCGATACCCTTAAAGGCGGTCATAATCCCCCATACCGTGCCGAACAGGCCGATAAAGGGGGCGGTGGCGCCGGTGGTGGCGAGGAAGGTCAGATATTTCTCCAGTCTCGTTATTTCCGAAGTGGTCGCCCTGCGCAATGCCCGGGCGATGTTGTCGATTCCCCCCAGGTCGGTGCTGATGCCGCTGGGCTCATCCGGGCGGTCCCCCTTTTCCATGAGCTTCTTCAATTCGCCGTAACCTTCGTTGAACAGGACGGTGAGCGGGGAGTTGACGAAACGGTCAAGCTGGGCGTTGATCAGGTCAAACTTCTTGGTTTTCCAGAAAAACTCGAGAAAACGCTGCGATTCGCTGTTCGCCCGATAGACCTGAAGCAACTTGAAAAAGATGATGGTCCATGAAACCACGGAAAAATAGAGGAGGATTATGAGCACAAGTTTTACGACCAGGCCGGTCCCCGCGAAAAATGTCAAAGCTGTATACCTCCGGTGAATTTGATTGTAATGCAAGGCAGCGTTCAACCGCCAACCGCATTTTGCATCATCGTCTCTTATGGGGACGCTGCAGACTGTACGAGCGTAATAAATTTTTACATACTATACCCTTTAAATGATTTTATTCAACACGTTTTTATTGAAATGATAGATTCTAAACCGGAT
>JBGPID010000151.1:0-7152 GCA_041484725.1 Geobacteraceae bacterium
ACTGGGTCACCTATGTGCACGGCACCTTTTATGTGATCGGCACTACCGCCGGTCCCCATCCCTATCCTGTGATGGTCCGGGACTTCCAGTCGGTTATCGGTCGCGAGACCCGGGCACAGCATAAAAAAGCGGAGGGAAGGCTCCCCGATTATCTGGTTGCGGCGGTCGGCGGAGGAAGCAATGCGCTGGGACTCTTCCATCCGTTTCTCAATGACCTGGAAGTGCGGCTGGTCGGGGTGGAGGCGGCCGGTTACGGCATCGCCTCGGGCAGGCACGCCGCGCCGCTCTGCGCCGGTGCGGTCGGGGTCCTGCACGGCAACAAGACCTATCTCCTGCAGGACCGCTTCGGCCAGATCAGTAACGCCCATTCCATTTCGGCGGGTCTCGATTATCCCGGTGTCGGTCCCGAACATGCGTGGCTCAAGGATACCGGCCGCGCCTCCTATGTATCAGTCACCGATGAAGAGGCGCTGGAGGGGTTCAGTGTCCTTACCCTGGAAGAGGGGATATTGCCGGCCCTGGAATCCTCCCATGCCATTGCCCATGTCCTGAAACTTGCGCCCACTCTCTCCAGGGACGCAACCATCGTCGTCTGTCTTTCCGGTCGCGGCGACAAGGATATCCATACCGTTGCCGAAGTCATGGGGGTGAAATTGCAGGAGTAAATAAGGAAAAAAGGTTTATTTATCGGGAACGAACAGGCAAACAGTGTGCGAATATCAAACGCTGATTAAGGGAAAAGTGAAAATAGTCATTTGACAAGCAGCATATATAATGTTATATAGTTTAGCAGCTTGTTTTTACTAGTAATAAGAAAGGACCTAATCGGTCCTTTCGGCGTTTTGGGAGTTGCATGTTTTGTGAGGTATTCCCATGTCATGAGAAGCCATGTTTCTGGAATATGATACAATTGGCTTCCACATCAAAAGAAAGGAGGTTCGGCCGGAAAGTTATACAAAGGCGCAATCAGGCAGTGTCTAAGTCAGGGACCGGGGTGGTCGGGACTCACGAAAGATACAAAGCTCCGTCTGCTGCACCTTAAGTGCATTCGGGTCGCCTCCTCAGGCTCTTTTTGCCATAATTATTTATTGCGCCTTCGTATCAGATTTATTGAGGGTCCTGCGGACCGTCCGGCAAAGCTGAAAACACCGACAAAAAAGTTCTATGAAAAAAACATTCATAATTTTGGCAGGGTTGCTGCTCCTATGCGTATTCTGTGACCAGTCGCACATGCGCCAGGCGCAATCACAACCGGTTGCCAGGGAGTTGGCGCTTGACAGAGAGATTCGTCGGGTCATGGAAAAGGGGACCAATCTGGAAGAGAGAAAAAGGCAGGTGACGGCCATAGCGGCTGCATTTTCGCGCTATACCGTTCCGGAGCGGGCACGCTGGCTGACGGCACTCTGTTACGTAAAAACACTGGGCACTTCTTTCATGCCCATGGACCTGGCGGAAATAGCGCTGGCGGAAACCGGAGGACATGGTCTTTCCGCAAAGGCGGTGTCGGTAAAAGGCGCGCTCGGGGTGTGGCAGTTGATGCCCCACAGGGCCAGGAGCCACGGCTATTCACCGGATGAGATGGAGAATGACGAAAAGTGTGCGGATGCGGCAGTGCGTGAGTTGGCCAGTAAGCTGGAAATGGCAAAGGGTAATTTGAACAAGGCCAAGAAGTTTTACTGTGGCACCGGTCCTGATGCCGATGCGTATGAAGTGAGGCGGCAGCAATTCAGAAGGGAAATTCTGGAAGAACTGAACAAAGTAAAGGCGGAAACAGACAGAAATAGCGCGATTCAGGGGTGAACACCATCCCTGAACATAAAGAGAAACTCAATCGAGTCTTTTAAAATCAATTGAGAAGACTATGCAATGAAAGGCGGGTTCCCGGTTGGAATTCGCTTTTTTTATTGATTCAGCACGGGCATTTCTATAATATCGAGTAGCAATCAAGATGATGACCGGCCGATTGCGTCAGGGTTTGATTGCGATTTGCTGTAGGTGGAGCCGGGGGGATGCCTTGATATACAGAATTCTGCTGCTGACATGTATGTTTTTGACCGGTTGTTCATTGTTTGTGACAAAACCTCAAGTTGTGGTAAAAGCTGTAAATTTTGCCGGCATCAACAATGGCGGGGTTGAACTGGAGTTTCTGCTCGCCGTCACCAACCCCAATTCATACAACCTCAAGCTCATGGGATACAGCTACAGCCTGTTCGTGTCGGCTTTGCCGCTGACACAGGGGGAAAAACGGGAAGTTGTCGAATTTGCCGGCAATGCCACAACCGATGTCAAACTGCCTGTCACGATCGCCTTCCAGGAACTGCTGGGAATCCTCAACAATCGCCCCGACTTCGATCATATCCCGTATCAGCTTAAAGCCGATCTCGATCTTCAGGCGCCGTTCGGACGCATCGCCATTCCGGTTAATAAAAGCGGGACATTTGCACTCCCTCGCCGCTACCAGCCGTCCCATATTCTGAAACAGATCAACGAATATTTAAATAGAAATTGAAACGGCAACTTCCGTTACCTTCCCCGTGTCATGCGTGAATTGTTGACGCATTAGATAAATATCGGCAGCTGACGATGCAGATGATAACAGGGCTGAGAGGAGAAAGCGAGAGGCGCGTAAGCGATTCATGCATTGCCCCTGCTGCCGCATCCGGCGAGTCAACGCAGTTTGCGGTGAATTATGCCGTTGTGTATAAGTTGACTTCAATGGTTCTTTATTGTATTAATAGGCAGCGTTTGCCCGGTTTCTGAAGCCAGATATTAAGTTATTGCGCTCTTATGGGCTTCCTTCCCGGCGCAGCTGCCCGCATACCTAATGCGGAAGTGAACAGCCGGACAATCAGGTTTCCCGGTTGGAATCATGCCCCGGATGGAGGGTAACGACATTTCCCGGAGAAAAACAGAGGGATCATGTTATATAAATCGAAAATAACCCATAAGCTTATCGCCTTTATCATCTTTACGGCGGTTATCGTCGCAGCCTCCGGGGGGGTCGGCATCTGGAGCATCAACCGGGTAAGCGTTAAGCTCCAGGAGATGTTTAATGCCCGCGCCGCCCGGGAAAAACTGGCTCTTCAGATGAAAGTGGCTCTACAGGAGAGCCGGGTCCACCTCCTTGAAGCTGCCATGGTACGTAGCGATCTCAATGAGTTCGAGCTTTCCAGGGGTGCTTATCTGGAAAAAAGAGAACTCTTAAGCAGTGATTGCGAAGTAATCCTGAAAGGGAATGCCAAACTTGGGATTGAGGCGGCAGCAAAAGGAAGTGAGCTTGAAAACAGGATCTATGCGTTGAAACAGGGATTGACGGAGTTCAATATGGTCGCGGAAAAGCTCCTGACCAGTAAAGCCGAGCTGCTGAAAGGGCTCAAGGGGGTGGGGACAAATCAGGCCGCCAGCAAGGCCCTGAGCGATGAACAGCTAAACCGCCTGGCACGGGTCGATCTCATTAAGGCTAGTGACAGGGTCACTGTAAAAGTTGATGACCTGCTGGCCATGGCGGGTAGTCTGATGACCAGGGCAGGCCAAGAGGTATTCGTCATTCAGAAAGGTGTTAAGACCGCTTTCACAATGGTGATCATCATGGTCCTGCTGCTGGGAGTGATAGTGGGATTGTTCGCCATCAGGTATTTCAGCAAATGTACAAAAAAGTTTGCCGAGGCCTTGAAAAAGGGTGCCGATGGCGACCTGACCGCAAAAGTAGTCACCGATACAGGTGACGAACTGGGAAGGCTCGGCGCCGACTTTAATGCCATGACGGAGAAACTCGCCGGAATGTTCGGTAAGATCAACAACAGAACCGAAGAATTGACCGCCATATCGAACAATCTTTCCGCAACATCCAGGGAGGTGATCAATGCTGCCCAGCGGCAGGCGGATGGAATAATTGACACATCATCGGCGATGACCCAGATTAATGCCTCCGTTAAGGGCGTTGCCCAGGGGATTGACAGCCTCTCTTTATCTGCCGCAGAAAGCTCCTCTTCAATCATGGAGATGGCCGCCAGCATTGAAGAGGTGGCTATGAATGTCGAAACCCTTAGCCAATCGGTGGAAGAGGTAAGTTCATCCATCATGGAGATGGCCACTTCCATCAAGGAGATCGACACAAGTGTTGTCAGCCTTACCGATGCGTTTACCACAACTGCTTCTTCTGTCATGGAGATGGACGGATCGATCAGGCAGGTGGAAAAAAATGCCATGGAGACCGCTGCCATTTCGGAGGAAGTGCGCAGGGATGCGGAGATGGGCAAAGAGACGGTTGTGGCGACGATAAAGGGTATCCGGGAAATAAAGCGTTCGTCTGGCATTACCTATGAAGTTATCAATACACTTTCGGAGAGAGCCGGTGATATCGGCGCCATCCTTTCGGTAATAGACGAGGTTGCGGAACAGACCAACCTGCTGGCACTAAATGCCGCGATCATTGCGGCCCAGGCAGGAGAGCGCGGCAAGGGGTTTGCGGTTGTGGCCGATGAAATCAAGGAACTGGCGGAGCGCACCAGCATTTCGACACGGGAAATAGCACAGGTTATCAAAGGTGTTCAGGATGAGACACGCCGGGCGGTCGAAGCCATAAATCAGGCGGAAAAAAGCATAGCCGACGGCGAGCTGTTGTCGCAAAAGTCCGGCGAAGCCTTGAACAAGATCGTGTCCGGAGTGGAGAAGGCTGCCGAGCAGATGGAAGAGATTGCCCGCGCCACGGTCGAGCAGGCCAAGGGGAGCAAGATGATTCGCGATGCCATCGAACGGGTTTTAGAGATGGTTGCTCAGATTGCAACGGGAACCCGTGAGCAGGGAATGGGGGGTGAACTGATCACGGCCGCGGTGGAAAAGATGAAAGAGCTCACTGCCCAGGTCAGGGTTTCAACCCGCGAACAGAGCAAGGTGGGAAATTTCATCGCCAAATCCACTGAAAACATTACCGGCATGATCCAGCAGATCAAGCGCGCCTGCGACGAACAGGGACGCGGGAGTGAACATATCATCATTGCCGTGGAAGATATCCGGCACTCCACCAACACTAACCTGGAAGCAACCAAGCTCATGAACAATGAGGTGATGAGCCTGTTCCGTCAGATAGAAATCATTCAAAGGGATATGGGCTTTTTCAGGCATTCATAATATCGTATAGAATGGTGGTTCATTTTATTCAGGAGCTAAAACAAGCATGAGCAGGATTGCCGATAAATTTGCCGAATTGAAAATAAAACGGGGAAAGGCCCTGATAGCCTTTATTACCGCCGGGGACCCCGACCTGGCCTTTACCTGTGAAGTGATTCCGGTAATGGAAAAGAGCGGGGCCGACATCATCGAACTCGGGGTTCCCTTCTCCGATCCCATGGCGGATGGTCCCACCATTCAGAAGTCCTCGGAGCGAGCCCTTGCGGCAGGCACCACCCTTGCGGCAATTCTGGCTATGGTTAAATCGCTGCGCAAGGTGTCGCAAGTGCCTATTATCCTTATGGGGTATTTCAATCCGGTTTATCGATACGGTTTCCGGAAGTTCATAGGCGATGCCGTGGCAGCTGGTGTCGATGGGGTTTTGCTCGTGGACCTGCCGCCGGAGGAGGCTGCCGACTTCAAAGCGGAGGCGGACAGGAAAGGGCTGGATGTTATTTTCCTGCTTACGCCTACTTCCGATGACAAAAGAATTGAAAAAGTGGCAAGGCTGGGGAGCGGTTTTCTCTACTATGTGTCGGTGACCGGTGTGACAGGGGCCAGAAAGGGTGTTGCAGAGTCGGTCCTGACAGCGGCCAGAAAAATCAGGAAACAGCTTGATCTGCCGCTGGCGGTCGGATTTGGAATTGCCGATCCCCATGAGGCGGGGAGGGTTGCCACTGTTGCCGATGGTGTCGTGGTGGGGAGCGCACTGGTGAAGTTATTCGAGGAATTCACCGGGGAAGAGCTGAAAAGAAGGTTGGGACGCTTTATTGCCGATCTCAAGGCCGGGATAAGCGGGAGCTAGTTTCCGGATGGAAACTAATAGTGTCTCATCCGGAGTTTCCGGATGGACACTAGCTAGGGAGCGGGGAATAACAAAAAGATGCGCGATAATCATGGTAGGGGGCCTGTACGCCCCATGGGGGTAGATTATGGCCTGGTTTAAAAGAGACAAGCCGCCGCTGGCGCAAAGTGACGAGAAAAAGGTACGGGTTCCCGAGGGACTCTGGACAAAATGCCAGAACTGCAGGGAAACTCTCTACTCGAAAGACCTGGAAAAAAACCACAATGTCTGCCCCAAATGCAACCATCATTTCCGCATTTCGGCCGGTAAAAGGGTGGAGCTGCTGCTTGATGAAGGAAGCTTCGTCGAGTTTGATGCCGACTTGGTCTCAATCGATTTCCTTGAATTCAAGGATTCCAAAAGCTACCAGGAACGGATTGACGCAGCCGTTGCCAAAGGGGGGTCGAAAGACGCTGTCATATGTGGCGAAGGGAAGATCGAGGGAACAGCGGTACAGGTGGCGATCTTTGATTTCTCATTCATGGGAGGAAGCATGGGGAGCGTGGTCGGGGAGAAGATTACCCGTGCCATCGAGCGCGGCATCGAGAAAAGAATGCCGGTTATCATTGTCTCCTCTTCCGGTGGCGCACGCATGCAGGAGAGCATCCTGTCGCTCATGCAGATGGCCAAAACCTCCGCGGCCCTGGCCAAGCTCCGCGAGGAGGGGTTGCCGTACATATCTGTCCTGACCGATCCCACCACCGGCGGGGTTACCGCCAGTTTCGCCATGCTTGGGGACATCAATATGGCGGAGCCAAAAGCCCTGATTGGTTTTGCCGGTCCGCGGGTCATCGAACAGACCATCAGACAGAAGCTGCCGGAGGGATTTCAGCGTGCCGAATATCTTCTCGAGCACGGCATGGTCGATATCATTGTGGAGCGCAAAGAGATGCGGCAGAAATTGTCAAAGATATTGAGCATGCTGCATCGCCCATAGGAATTGCCAAGCGGCGGGTCTCTTCTCCACCTGACATCTCGCGCCTAATATTTATCTAGTTTCCATCCAGAAACGGTTCTTTTCCGCCCTGTCGGCGTCAATCTTCGGGCTTGCTTGTGCGGCGTACCGATGTACGCCTCCGCGCAATCCTTTGATTTCCTTGCCAGGACGAAAAATCCCTCGTTTCCGAATTGGAAACTAG
>JBGPID010000152.1:0-7102 GCA_041484725.1 Geobacteraceae bacterium
AGGTTCAACACCTGTTGCAGCCGCTCTCCTGAAGGCACGGCAAGCTTGCCTTGCTCCAGCCCCTGCCGGACCGCTGCAATGAACTTGCCCCGGAACAGGTCTCGTGCTACCCGGCCGGGAAGAAGATAGCCGTTGTTGACGGCGCGCCATGCGCCGTCGGGCGTCAGCTCGCCGCCTGTAACCAGGCAGTGCACATGCGGGTGCAATCCCTGCATCTGCCCCCAAGTGTGCAACGCGATGGTCATGCCGGGCTCAGCCCCAAGGTATTTCTGGTCGCCCAGAAGCTCAAAGAGCGTATCCCGTGACGCGTGAAACAGGATGTCAGTCATGGCGCGGACATTGGCCAGCCAGAGACTGTCGAACGCACTGTCCAGAGTGATGATCACATGGTAGTAATCACAGTTGAGCACCCGCGCCTTTTGCTTGTCCAACCACCGCTCAACCGAGGTATAGTTGCATACCGGGCAGGATCGGTGCTTACAGGAGTTGTACCAGTGCCTTTCCACGTGATCGTCCGGACACGCCTGTACATGTCCGCCCAGCGCGGCCGTTCGGCAGACGGTGATTCTCTTCGCTGCCTTCCACATGTGCGGCGGTAGTGAACGACCACCAAATTGGTTCTTTAATCCGCACTCTATGATCTGCTGTAAACTCACTTCCTAGCACCGTAAAGTGACTTAAGTTCCTAATTTTATTAAATTATTTGCTCAACTACTTATTGATGGGTTCATGCGCGCGCGTGAACCGGTGAACTACCCAAAAAGGAATGCTTAATCTGTAAAAAGCATCCTATAAAAGATCAAGCATCTTATATGAGATAATTATTGTCATCTCATATAAGATGCTGCCTGTTATCCCATTTGAGATACCTGAATTTTTCTTTGACATCCTATATGGGATAACCCTTGGCATCTCGTATAGGATGTTACTTCCCTCGTTTCTTCTTGATTAAACCCTCCGGAATTCTCTCCTCCAGCTCAGTACCATGAACAGCGCCGTATGGAACAAACCAGCTCTTCTCCTCCGGGTTCCACTTTCCTCCCTTTGCTTTCAGCATTTCCCTAAGCCTTTTTTCGGAGAAATTTACCATCACAGGCACGATTTCATCATCCCGAATCCGTAAGGAAGGCTGCCACGGCTTTTCCTCCACGACGATCTCGACCGTTTTCAACCGTACCCCCCGGCTTTCATCGTACCGATACCGGACATAAAGCAAAGAGTTGCCGTATTTCTCAGTAAGCTTCTTCGTCCCTTTCTGACCCGGTTTAAGATTCAACCGCGATTTCATGCGCACCCCCACATGATTGGCTGATATTAACACAAAAGGCCGCACCATCAGCACCTGCTGACGTATACGGCCTTTTCCCATCCCTCATGACTCCAGTGGTGAAGCATACTGCGTCCCCCCGGCAAGGAATTAAATCCATTTCAATGAACTAGTCTTTAATACTCCTTAACCATGCAATTCGTCAAGATATATCGTTTCAGGTAAGACGTTAGACGTGCCTGCGCGCCCGGCCGCCGCAGCCAAGGCTGCTTTGGCGGAGGTGGCCTGTAGAGCTGCCTACTCCGCCGAAGTTGTTGGCTACGAAGGCCGGGTCGGCGCGCAAGCGTGAGACGTATGAAGGGAAATCTTGTGGGGTGTTCCTTTTTATCTGACAAACCCAACACCTTACACCTGCGGTATAATGTCAAATTAGATACGGATAAGCCACGGAACCGGTAAGCCTCATTGACAAATGCCGTTTCATGGACTATAAATAAGAGCTTCGCGGAGATTGTGTGGAACTGTGTGACGACAGGGAGTTGCGGACGATAATCCTCGCCCGGATCAGGGAAAAGGGGCGGATCACCTTTGCCGAGTACATGCGGGCCTGCCTCTATGAGCCGGGCCTCGGCTACTATACCTCGCCGGGACGCAAGGTGGGAGCGGCCGGAGACTTTTACACCAGCATCAATGTCCATCAGCTGTTCGGCAGGCTGATCGCCCGCGAGATCAGCCGGATGTGGGACGCCATGGGCGCCCCGGCGCAGTTCGACATCGTCGAGGCAGGAGCGGGAAACGGCCGGCTGGCGCGGGATATACTCGATACCATCGCCGAAATAAACGGTGCGCTGTACGATTGCCTTACCTACCGGCTGATCGAGGCGGAACCGTCCCTGCAGGAGATTCAGCGTGACATGCTCGGCGGCCATGGAGAAAAAGCGGCCTGGAGCGCACCGGTCGAGATGGGCAAGGGGGGGCTCTCCTTTTCCGGCTGCCTCCTCTCCAACGAGCTGATTGATTCCTTTCCCGTCCACCTGGTGGAGATGACCCGCGACGGGCTCAGGGAGGTATACGTCGGCGCCGTTGCCGATGCATTTGCCGAGACCCTCGATTCGCCTTCCACGCCGGAGCTGGAAGAGTACCTGAAGCGCCTGGGGATAGAACTCTTCGCGGGCCAGCGGGCAGAGATCAACCTGGAGGCCTGCCGCTGGCTGGCGGACGTTGCCCGCTCACTGGCGCGGGGCTTCGTCATGACCATCGATTATGGCTACCCGGCCCCCGAGCTCTATGCCCCGCTGCGTAAAAGCGGCACGCTGCTCTGCTATTACCGGCACATGGTGGAAGAAAACCCCTACATACGGGTGGGCCGGCAGGACATGACCGCACACGTCGATTTCACCACCCTTATCAGCCGGGGTGAGGAACTGGGCCTCGCAAAGGTCTGGTTCGGCGAGCAGTACCGGTTCCTCATGGGCGCCGGGATGCTGGAAGAGATGATGACACTGGAGGCCCGGGCCGGATCGGAGGAAGAGCGGCTGAAGAACCGCCTGCTCCTGAAAAAACTCATCCTCCCCGATGGCGGAATGGGTGACACCTTCAAGGTCCTTATCCAGGCAAAGGGGGTAGATAACCCCCGGCTCCTCTGCATGAGGGAATGGAGTAAAGACCTTTGACAGACCCGGGCCGGGTGTTAGAATAAAAGGCAGGTAAAGGTATTCGTTCGCTTCGCTCACAGGTAGAGGTAGAGAAAATCTCATTCTTTACCTTTACCTTTACCTTTACCTCAACCTTTACCTGTTTCCCACGAAAGGACCATATCAGGTGCTTGGCGAATTAAAGGCTTTGGTGTTTGACCTGGACGGCACTCTCTATGTCAACAGGGATTTCGGCCGTGAGATCCATCTCTGTAGTTGCCGCTATATTGCAGAACTGAAGGGTATTGGTGACGCCGAGGCAAACGAACTGATCAGGGAGGCAAAAAAAAGGCTCTCCGCGGAAACGGGCATGGACAGTACCTTGAGCCATGCCTGCATGGCATTGGGTGGTGATCTGAAGGAGCTGCACCGGCGTTTCGCCGACGAGATCAGACCGGAGCGCTTTCTTTCACCGGATGATAGGGTGGTAAGGCTGCTAACGTCTCTCGGAAGCAAATTCGATCTCTCGATCTATACCAACAACAACCGCCGCCTCGCGAACAAGATCATGAAGCTGATCGGTGTCGCCGGGCTGTTCCGTCGGGTCTCGACCATCGAAGATTCCTGGCGGCCAAAGCCGGACCGCGAGGCGCTGGAAAAGGTTTATCGGGCTATAGACAGAGAACCCGGCGAATGCCTGTTCATTGGCGACCGCTACGATATCGACCTGCGCCTGCCGGCTGAAATGGGAAGCACGGTTTTCCTCGCCACCAGCGTGGAAGAACTGTTCCCTCTGGAAAAATTATTGCATGGGGAGGAACTTTGAGCGAAAACAGAAAAGAAACACTCGACGCTATAATGCGCGCCCTGGAGCTCGAAAAGGAGACCTTCGATTATTACACCAGGGCGGAACAGAAGACATTTGACCCGGGCGGCAAACGGATCTTCCGCTGGCTGGCAAAGACCGAGGAGGTGCACTATCTGAAGCTCTCCGAACTCTATAGTGCCCTGGAAGAGGGTGGACGCTGGGTCTTTTATGGCGGCTCCACCTTTACCCTGGAATCGGAAGAGCCCGGCGAAAAGCAGATCGGCTTTAACACCGATGACCTGGAAGCACTGAAGATCGGCATGGATATCGAAACGAAGGGGATTGCCTATTACGATGAACTGGCGCTGAAGACCGGCGATCCCGACGGCAAGAAGATGCTTTTGCAGCTCCGCGAAGAAGAAGTGGAGCACCTGCGGGTGATCACGGAGAAATACAACGCAATAAAAGGCCGGTGACTAGCCGCTAGCCGCTAGCTACTGGGAATAGACATGACAACCCGCATTGAAAAAGATACCCTCGGCCCGGTGGAGCTCCCCGCCGATGCCTATTATGGGGCGCAGACCGCCCGGGCCATGGCCAATTTTCCCATCTCCGGGCTGAAGCCTCATCCGGCGCTGCTCCGGGGGACGATTGTCATCAAAAAGTGCGCCGCGCTCGCCAACATGGCGACCGGTCGCCTGCCAACGGAGATCGGCGGGGCCATCGTCCAGGCCGCCGACGAAGCCCTGGCGGGGAGACTTACGGGGGAGTTCGTGGTGGACCCGTTTCAGGCCGGGGCCGGCACCTCCCACAACATGAATGTCAACGAAGTGCTGGCCAACCGGGCGGGGGAAATCCTCGGCGGGGGCCGGGGCGAGTACGGCAAGGTGCACCCCAATGACCACGTCAACATGGCCCAGTCCACCAATGATGTATTCCCGACCGCCATGCGGCTTGCCGCATTGTTCATGCTTGACCTGCTCAATCCCGAGTTGGCGGGCTTAAGTGCCGCCCTGCACAATAAAGGGAAGGAATTCGACCATATCCTGAAATCGGGACGCACCCATCTCCAGGATGCGGTGCCTATCCGCCTCGGTCAGGAATTCGGGGCCTATGGGGCGGCAATCGACAGGAACCGGACGGGGCTCGGGCATTGCCGCCCTCCCCTCCTCGAGCTGGGCATCGGCGGGACCGCCGTCGGCACCGGCATGAACGCAGAAGAGGGCTACATTGACCTCGTGGTCGCGGAAATCGGCAGGGAAACCGGCTTTCCGGTTTTTCGCTCCGTCAACCTGATCGAAACGACCCAGAACATGGACCCGTTCGTCACCTTGAGCTCCGCGCTGAAAGGGGTCGCCGTCAACCTGATCAGGATCGCCAACGACCTCCGGCTCCTTTCATCAGGCCCCAGGACCGGCCTGAATGAGATCACCCTGCCGCCATTGCAGCCCGGCTCCTCCATCATGCCGGGGAAGGTGAATCCGGTCATGGCCGAGCTGACCGACATGGTCGCCTTCCAGGTGATCGGCGCCGACACGGTCATAACCATGGCGGCCCAGGCGGGCCAGCTGGAGCTGAACGTCATGATGCCGGTGATCGCCTTCAATCTCCTCTTTGCCATGGAGATCCTGAAGAACACCCTGCACAAACTGACCGGATCGTGCATCGCGGGGATAACCGCCAACCAGCCGCGCTGCGCGAAATATATGGAGGAATCGGTCGGTCTCGCCACGGTGCTCGCACCGTACATAGGCTATGCCGCCGCCGCGGAAGTGGCAAAGGAGTCGATGAAAACCGGCCGCGGCATAGGCGAGATCATCATCGCCCGTGAACTCCTCTCCCCGGCAGCGCTGGGGGAAATCCTCGATCCGCTGCCGTTGACAACTCCCGGCGTGCCTGGAAAAAGAAAGTAAACCGAGGCAAGGTCTCTCCTTGCCCGTTGCGGGTGGTCCCCCGGATCGCCCCTCCATAAAAAACAAAGGAGAATCAAGATGCTTAACGAGGTGAAAGAAGTATTGGAAATGATCCGTCCTGCCCTGCAGGCGGACGGCGGAGATGTGGAACTGGTCGAGGTAACCGACGACGGTGTGGTGAAGGTAAAGCTGGTCGGCGCCTGCGGCCATTGCCCCATGTCAACCATGACCCTGAAGATGGGAATCGAAAGGACACTTATGGAAAAGGTTCCCGGTGTCAAGGAAGTTATACAAGTGTAGTCAATAAAGCAGGTAGAGGTAAAGGTAGAGGTAAAGGTAGAGGTAAAGGAAAGAATAAGATTTTCTTTACCTTTACCTGTGAGCGCAGCGAACGAATACCTTTACCTGATTTCCCAGGAGGTGTCTGATGGCAATCAAGATAAAATCTTTCGGTATGGAGATACGGCCGCTGAAAACCATGCAGGAATTGAAGCAGCTGGATGATGTGGTGAACCAGTTTCTCGCCGGAAGCGGCATCAAAAAAGTGATCTCCGTCAGCGATTCTTCCACCACCGACGACAAGGGTGAAACCATCGGGCTGGTGCGGGTCATTGCTTACGAAGAATGAATAAAAATACTCTCACGATTTGCTGAACTCAAAGGGGAGTTTTGCGCCGGATTGCCTGGCAGAGCAAAAGGCGTGGGATTCTTTTCCGCGCCTTTTCTGTTTCCCGCGGCTGGCGATGCATTCAGGATGGAGCTCTGAAATGGAACTTTCGATCTATCCAAAACCGAATATTTCGATTCTCTGCGTGGAAGACGATCCGGTAAACCTGAATCTCCTCAGCAAAATAATTGCGGAGAAATTTCCTGACATTGAGATCCATTCTGCGGAAAACGGCAGGATCGGACTTGAACTGTACAAGAAACACGCTCCGGCCATCGTCATCACCGACGTCCAGATGCCGGTCCTGGACGGCATCCAGATGGCCAGAGTAATCAAGGTCATCAATCCCGAAACCATCATCATCATCGTCTCTGGATACAGTGACACGCATTTCATGCTGAACGCCATCGAGATCGGCATTAATTACTATGTAATGAAACCGATCGAACAGCAAAAACTCATCTCAATTATTGAAAAAAGCATCTCGGGAATCAATCTTCTATGGAAGGTCAGAGTACAGGAGGCTGAAATACAGCGACTTGCCTCCTTTACACAGATAAACCCGAATCCGGTTATTGAGACGGATATATCGGGAAGGATTACATACTTTAACGAGGCGGCCGGAAAAACAATCAGGAGCATTGTCAATAGTGAAGAAGTAACCCTTTTTCTCCCTGTGGATCTGCAGGAAATACTGCAGGTGTTCCAAAACAAGGAGAGAACACAGTGTTATCGTGAAGTTGATATAAATTCTGCCTGTTATGGAGAGAATATCTATTTCGCAGAGCAGTTCAAGACCGTACGTATCTATGC
>JBGPID010000153.1:0-7079 GCA_041484725.1 Geobacteraceae bacterium
AATGTTGCAGGTGCGATGCTCATTGATGTAATCGATCATCGCCGCCAGGGTAGTGGACTTGCCGCAACCGGTGGTGCCGGTGACCAGGATCAGCCCGCGTTCCTCCATGCTCACTTTTTTCAGGACCTGGGGGAGGTTCAGGGTATCGAGAGTCGGCACCCCCATGGAAATGGCGCGCATGGCAAGGGCGACCGTTCCCCGCTGGGTATAAGTGTTGATGCGAAAGCGCCCCAGACCGGGCACGCCATAAGAGAGGTCAACCTCGAAGTTCTGCTCAAAAAGCTTCTTCTGCCGCTCGTTCATGATGGCGTAGGCCATGGCTTTGACAGCATCCGGCGCCAGCCGCGGGGCATTGGGAATGGGGCGCAGTTTGCCGTCGATGCGGACTATCGGCGGCAGTCCCGCCTTGATATGGATATCGGAGCTTTTCGCCTTAACCGCTATGTCCAGAATCTCGCTCAGTTCCATAGGTTATACTCCCGTCCCTTCCGCCGGCGCCCGGCTAAGGCCCAGCTCCGCCAGCAGTTTTGTCTGGATTTCACCAGCCATCTCCGCATTATCCTTCAGAAAGATCCGGGAATTTTCCCGACCCTGGCCGATCCGTTCCTTGCCGTAGGAAAACCAGGCCCCGCTCTTCTCGATAATTCCCTTCTCGACCGCCAGATCGAGCAGATCACCCTCACGGGAAATTCCCTCGCCATAAAGAATATCGAATTCCACCTCTTTGAAAGGAGGAGCTACCTTGTTTTTCACCACCTTGACCTTGGTCCGCGAACCGATGACATCATTCCCCTGTTTCAGCGAAGCGATTTTACGTATATCCATGCGCACCGAGGCGTAAAATTTCAGGGCGTTCCCGCCGGTTGTGGTCTCCGGGTTGCCGAACATGACCCCGATCTTCATTCTGATCTGGTTGATGAAGATCACGCAGCAGTTGGACTTGGAGATAACGCCGGTCAGTTTTCTGAGCGCCTGCGACATGAGCCGCGCCTGCAGCCCCATATGCGAGTCCCCCATGTCTCCTTCAATCTCCGCCTTGGGGACCAGGGCCGCCACCGAATCGATCACCAGCACGTCGATGGCCCCGCTTCGCACCAGCATTTCCGTTATGTCCAGCGCCTGTTCCCCGGTATCGGGCTGGGAGACCAGGAGGTCATCGGTTTTGACCCCGAGCTTTCTGGCATAGCCGATATCGAGGGCGTGTTCCGCATCTATAAAGGCGGCAATCCCTCCCAGTATCTGGGCTTGTGCCACTATGTGCAGGGCCAGTGTGGTTTTACCAGATGATTCGGGGCCGAATATCTCGATGACCCGTCCCCTGGGGACCCCTCCCACTCCGAGCGCCATGTCGAGGGAAAGCGACCCCGTAGGTATCGCGGCAATATCCGGCAAAGGCTCGTCATTGCCGAGTCTCATGATTGCGCCCTTGCCGAACTGCTTCTCGATCTGACTTAACGCCAAATCAATCGCCTTGTCTCTTTCCAGCATGCGTGGCCTCCTGTGCAGTGATGCCCGTTAAATTCCGTCCGTGGGTGAAACTATCAACTGATAGCATATTTACCGGCATCTTTTCAAGATTATCTTTGGACAACTCCCGTATGGATGAACGGAAATGTTGTCTGGCTTGTATCTTCCTCCAGCGGCAAGAGGAGGAAAAAAGCGCTTCCCGGTCTCTCCGGCGCATCCTTTGCCGGACTTTCCACCCAGACCATGCCACCATGGGCCTCGACCATCCCTTTGACGATCGCCAGCCCCATGCCTGTTCCCTTTCCCTGAAACTTGTGTTTGCCGGTGGAGTGGTGCCGGATATCCCCGATCTCGTAAAATTTATCGAATATTTTCAGCTGTTCATCGGCATCAATGCCGATGCCGCTGTCCCGCACTTCTACCTGCAGGAAACATTTACACCCCATCTGCTCATAGAATCGCTGATTAAAGCGGAAAAGCAACTGCTCCTTATCTGCGAGCATGGTGCGGTCGGCAACCCGGGCCGCTACGCATATCTCACCACCATCAGGGGTGAACTTGACTGCATTTGCCAACAGCTGTGTGAAAATTTCCTCCAGATATCCCCTGTGTCCGCAGATAAACGGGAGGGACTCCATCCCTTCCTGTAATATAAGGCGCTGGCCACGCTCCTTAAGGACTGTTTCGAATTCCTCGCGGACAGGATCGAGGACCTCCTGTAGCCAGAGGGTGGTTTTGGCAACGGATGGGGTGTTCGCCTCCACTCTTGCCACTTTCAGGAGATTCGTAACGATTTCGTTGAGCCGGGCGCCGCTGGTGTGAATTATTTCCAGCAGCTGTTGTATATCGTCATCCTTGGCTGTGGCGTGGTTGGCCAGGAGAAATTCCGCACTGCCGAGTAAACTGGTTAGCGGAGTCCTGAATTCATGGGAAACCATGCCGATAAAATGGTTTTTCATCAAGTCAAGGCGCTCCAGTTCCTGATTTGCCAATTCCACCCGGGCCAGGTTTTTTTCCAGCCTCTTCCGGGAAAGCTCAAGCTGGCGGCTGTTTTTTTCCAGCAGCCGGTGGGAACGCAGCAGTTCTTCACTCTTCCAGTTCAGTTCCCCGAACATTCTTGCATGTTCGATACAGATACCGATCTGGTTCCCCATGGTCGTGAAAAAGGTGATATCATCCGGCACATACTCCATTTCGGCCCGGGCCAGGATATGCATAACCCCGATCAGCCGCTTTCCGGCGAACAACGGGATGCCGGCAATGTTCCGCCAGCCGCTGTCCCGGGCAGACACCGCCATTGTGCAGCAGGGGCCGGCTCCATCCAAAAGGGCTATACATAGCCGGTTCGCCGCCATCCAGCAGGGATTCTCCAGCACGGGATCATCCGCGCCCACAAGTGCTATGAACGGCCCGGAGAGATTCCTTTGGGTTACCAGGGCAAGGCCGTCTTTTTCCAGAAGGTGGATTGCCCCTCCCTCGGCGCCGAACAGGTCCATGGTTTCCTGCAGGGCCATGTCGAGTACCGTATGGAAGTTGAGGGACTGGTTGGCCCTGGCTATAATACTGTTCAGGATCGAAAGCTTCCTGTTCCTCCAGAGGATATCCTGTTCCGCCTGTTTTTTCTGGGTGATATCCCGGACTATCGCCTGCACGACCTTTTCATCGCCCAGATCGATGAGCTTGGCGTTGACCTCCCCCAGGAAATGGCTGCCATCCTTCCGTCTGAAGGTGATACATTCCTCACCGGCCGCCCCATGACGCACTATGCGCCTCACCAGCGCACTGTACAGGGACTGCTCATGCAACGGGATCAGATCCTTGCCGTCCAGCTTCCCCATTTCTTCCCTGCTGTACCCGAACAGTTCACTCCCCTTGCTGTTCATCTCTTCCAGACGGCCGTTACTGGCATTTATCACGAAGATGGAATCACCGGCGCATTCCAGGAGATTCATGTAGCGAAGCGCGGTCTTATCGGCCACCCGCTGTATCTCCGTTTTTTCCTGTGAGTGGGCGGCTATTTCAATGCCCCGGTTTTTTCTGCTGATGATTTGCACCAGGACCAGGGCGATGACCAGAAAAACAACTATAACTCCATGAATTACCTTGAGAAGCGTCTGGTGATGTTCCAGGAGATTGATCGACAGGGCCTCCATGCAGAGCATGACGAGAAAAAGAGCGGCCATCAGGTTGATGACCCTGAAGAGCATTTTGTTTTTACCGGCTATCATTATTCCCCCCTTGCTGTCGTAACCGACTATCAGGAAAGACTTAAGCGGTGCAATAGTAAATTATTGGGTGAGCAGGTGCCGTCGCAGCCAGTTGAGGGCCATGAACGAGGCTCTGGCCCTGATTTTTCCCCTATCGCCGGAAAATCGGTATCCCTTTGCCTGACAGCCGGAATGAGTGGCCAGGGCGATAAATACCGTTCCTACCGGCTTTTCCTCACTCCCCCCGGCCGGGCCGGCGACACCGGTAACAGCCATGCCGATATCGCTGCCGGAGAGTTTACGTATCCCCCTGGCCATGGTCATGGCGACTTCGGAGCTGACCGCCCCCTTTTCCTCCAGGAGTTGGGGAGAAACCCCCAGGATACGTATTTTCGCTGCATTGGAGTAGGTGACCGCCCCTTCCAGAAAATAGGCGGAGCTGCCGGGAATATCGGTGATCCTTTTGGCCACCAGCCCTCCGCTGCAAGACTCCGCCAGAGAAAGGGTGAGCCCTTTCTCGCGGAACAGGGACGCCACCACCGAATCCATGGTCTCTCCATCCTCGGCGAACAGATGTGCTCCCAGAATTTCCCGCGCCTTCCGGTATGTCTCTTCAAGCGCCGAGGCGGTATCCCTTTCATCATCCCCTTCGGCGCGGAGCTTTACGAGGATCTCCGGAAAATCGACCTGAAAAGCCACCGTAACCGGAGAGTCCTGTTCCGTCACTCCCCGTAACATGGAATCCAGCTCCGCCTCCGGCAGGCCAAATACCTTCATTACCTTGACGCGGATGATCCTTTCCTGCTTGCGTCGTTCCCGGAGCAAGGGGATGACCGATTCATCCACCATCCGCTCCATCTCAGCGGGGACCCCGGGGAGGAAAAAGAAGACGCAGCCGTTGTGCTGAAAATGAAAGCCGCAGGCAGTGCCGGTAGGGTTAGGGATAAGAGCCGACTTGGCGGGGAAAAGCGCCTGTTTTTCGTTGGCGGGATCGACATGGCGACCCATCTTCCCGATAAAATCCCTGACATGGGCCAGCGCCTCTTCGTTCAGGACCAGCCGGCGGCCGATGGCCTTTGCCGCCGCCCTGGCCGTTATATCATCGATCGTCGGACCCAGCCCGCCGGTGGCGATGACTGCTTCGCTTGTCCCGGCAAGGGTCTGTATCGCTTCCACGATATCCGCTTCCACGTCACCCACCGCAAGATGTCGCCTGACCTTCAGGCCGATGTCGTAGAGGCGCGCCGCTATGAAAGGTGCATTGGTATCGACTATTTCACCGAAAATGACCTCATCTCCGATGGAAAGCGTTGCGATTTTCATATGAACCTCAGCAGCAGATGGAGCATTGCGCATGCATACATACCCGCCACCACATCGTCCAGCACGACCCCCCAGCCGTTTTTCATGCGCCGGTCGATAATGTTGGCAGGGGGAACCTTGACGATATCAAAAAACCGGAACAGGAAAAAACCGAGGATGACGCTCCCCCAGGAAAGGGGGACTCCTGTCATGGTGACCAGATAACCAACCACTTCGTCAATCACTATTTTTTCTGAATCCTTCTCGTTGAATATCGTTTCCGCCCGGTCAGAAACCCAGCAGGAAAAGAGAAAGAGCGGAATCAGCGACAGAAGATAGTACGGAATTGGAAGTCTGACCAATAACAGATAAAGGGGAATGGCGGCCAGGGTGCCGACCGTGCCGGAAGCTATCGGGCTGTAGCCAGTTCCCCACCAGGTGGCAAATAAAATTACAAAACGTCTCATCGGCAAGAATTATAGCATGTAGGGAAATAAAGGAAAGTATTATATCGGGAAGGGAACGTTCATGAAAAAAGGGGGACGGTACCGTCCCCCTTTATCACATCTCTCCACCATGCCGTTGGTTTCAGGGCCTCCGAGCGAGTTCCCTAATAAGTGGGCGTCTTGGTGTCGCTTCAGGCAATTCCCGCGAAGGGCAGCACACCACGACCGATAAGACCCCCGTGCAATGAGTATTCCGCCTGGGCTTAATAAACCTCACGCACACCGCAGAGAGAAAGTTTTCATGCTTATTCTATCCTCAAGACGCGGATAAATCAAGAGGCTTTTTTCGTATCAGTATCCGAGAAATACGTTCAGCTTTCCCAGCTCTTCCATCAGCTTCTCGAACCCCTGAAAGGTCAGTGACTGGGGGCCGTCGGAAAGGGCCTTCTCCGGTTCCGGATGCACCTCTATGAGGATGCCGTGGGCTCCCGTCACGAGAGCGGCCTTTGCCATGGGTGGGACCAGGCTCCGCTTGCCGGTGGCATGGGAAGGGTCGACAATGATCGGAAGGTGGGAGAGTTCCTTGATGATAGGCACCACGGAGAGATCGAGGGTATTGCGGGTCGCCGTCTCGAAGGTGCGGATCCCGCGCTCGCAGAGGATTACCTGGTGGTTTCCCTCTGCCAGGATGTATTCTGCCGCTGCCAGGAATTCCTCGATGGTGGCGCTCATCCCCCGCTTCAGGAGCACCGGCTTTCTCGTCCGGCCCAGTTCGCGCAGCAGGTCGAAGTTCTGCATATTGCGGGCTCCCACCTGCAAAAGGTCGGCGTACTCCGCCACCAGCCCCACATTTTCCGGGCTCATCACCTCGGTGACAATGGGAAGACCGGTCTCTTGGCCTGCCAGCGCCAGAAGTTTCAGGCCCTCCTCACGCAGCCCCTGGAAGGTATGCGGGCCGGTGCGCGGCTTGAAGGCGCCGCCGCGCAGCAGATCGGCGCCGGCCTTTTTGACTGCACGGGCGGTTTTAAGAATCTGTTCCTCGTTTTCAACCGCACAGGGGCCCGCGGCGACCACCGGCCGGCGACCCTCACCTACCTCTACCCCGCCTATCCGTACCACCGTGGGGCGTGGGTGAAAATCGCGGGAAACCAGCTTGTACGGTTTGGAAACATGGATGACCCCCTGTACCCCGGGGAGGTCCCTGATGGTAGTATCATCCACATACCCTCTGTTCCCCAGGACGCCGATGGCGGTCCGTTCGCTTCCCGGGATCGGTGCAGCCGTGAGCCCCATTTTCTCGACGGCCTGGAGCACTGCGTTTATCTGCTTCTGTCCGGCTTTATGGTGCATGACAATGAGCACAACATCCTCCCGCTAAAACAGGATTCTTTAGATTAATAGGGCATAAGATAGCAGGATAGCGCCTTCAGGTCAACATCTCCTGTCTCCGGAAATTATGGTTCGCGTTGAATATCTTGCAATTTTGACAGGATAAAGTAAAATCACGGAATCCTTTGGATTGCAATCTGTAATTTGGTTTAATTTGCTGCTTGAGATTCGAATTAATGTTGATAAGGGGGTACCATGCGGCTCAAGGAAGACCAGATCGACAGGCTGGCGGAAAAGGTCCTGGCTGATCTGACCGCAGCAGACCTGA
>JBGPID010000154.1:0-7004 GCA_041484725.1 Geobacteraceae bacterium
CGGAAACCTGCGGCAAGGGTGGAGATGAACCGGTCGGCGCCGACCATGGCCGCGGCCTCTACCATCCGCTCCCCGGCGCTGTCGTCACCCAGGGAGATGTTGTAGCCGATGGTGCCGGTGAAGAGATAGGGGTCCTGCAGCACCAGACCGATCCTCCGGCGCAGCAGGGGTAGCGGCATCTGCCGGATATCCGTGCCGTCGATGGTTATGGCCCCCCTGCTCACCTCGTAGAGCCGGGTCAGGAGCCGGGTCACCGTGGTCTTCCCCCCCCCGGTCTCACCCACGAGCGCTATCCTCTCACCCCGCCTGATCCGCAGGTTGAACCCCTTCAGCACATATTCTTCTCCCTGGTAGGCGAACCAGACGTCCCGGAACTCGATGGTGTCGAAGGGTTCGGGAAAAACAGGTTCAGGTTGAGGTTCATGTTTTGAATTTCGTTCTGAACCTGAACCTGATCCTGAACCTGGGTCTGTTTCCGTGTCCAGCAGATGAAAAATCCGCTCCAGCGCCGCCATCGATCCCTGCATGACCGAGTACTTGGCTGACAGGTCGCGGATCGGGGCGAAGAACTTCTCGATGTACTGGATGAAGGCGACCAGCGCGCCGAAGGTCAGGGCGCCCAGCACGATCTCGCCGCCGCCGTACCAGATGATGAGACCCACCGCCACTGCGGAGAGGGTTTCCACCAGGGCATAGAGAGATGCGTCCCAGGTGATCACCGGCAGGTTGGCGTCGCGGTGGGCGGCATTGAGGCGGCTGAATTCACGCCGCTCCGTTGCCTCACGGTTGAAAAGCTGCACCACGGTCATGCCGCCGATACTCTCGGCCAGGAAGGCATTGAGGTTCGCCAGCCGGGCACGAACATTGCGGAACGCCTCGCGCATCTTCCTGCGGAAGGTGAAAACGGTCCAGATGAGAAAGGGGAGGACCGAAAAGGTGACGAGTGACAGTTTCAGGTTCATCCAGAGCATGATGCCGATGATCCCGAGCAGGACGAGCACGTCGCCGACGATGGTGATGACGCCGGCGGTGAACATCTCCCCGAGCGCCTCCACGTCACTGGTCAAGCGGGTTACCAGACTGCCGGTCGGGGTCTTGTCGAAAAATGCCGAGGAGAGGTGCTGCACGTGGCTGAACAGCGCCATGCGCAGGTCCTGCATCACCCGTTGCCCCAGAAGCTGCAGCAGGTAGACCTCGAGATAGGTCAGGAGCGAATCGGCAAGGAGCAGCAGGAAAAAATAGAAAGAAAGGAGCGGCAGACCCTCCATCCGGCCTTGCATTATATGGTTGTCGATGGCAATCTTGAGCAGGTACGGCTGGGCGAGCTTGGCCGCGGCGATCAGAGGGAGGAGCAGCAGGGTGCAGAGCGCCATCCCCCGGTAAGGGGCGAGGTAGCGGATAAACCTCCCCATCAGCTTGCGGTCGTAAGCCTTGCCGATTATTTCGTCTTCGTACAGTCCGCCGAAATGCATGTCGCTCCGTTTCGAAACGCGGCTTTTCCGCAATCGCGGCGTTGCGCTTCGGGGCGTAACGCTCAACGTACTGCACGTACGCCTCGCGCTCCGCTCCTCGCGCGCCTTGCGCTTATCGAAAAATCCACGTTTCTTGCTTAGACAATAATCAATTTAATACAAATTTAATACTCCTCTATCTCTTCGCGGAGGCGCTGCTCCCGCCAGATCGCGGAGTAGCGGCCGTCCAGGGCGAGAAGCTGGTCGTGTCTCCCCTGTTCGGCGATCCGTCCTTCTTCGAGGACGATGATCAGGTCACAGCCGCGCAGAGCGGAGAGACGGTGGGAAACGATCAGCACGGTCCGCTCGCCGTAGTAGGCATTCAGCCCGGTGAGGATATCCTCCTCGGTCCGGGTATCGACCGCAGAGAGGGGGTCGTCGAGGATCAGGATCTCCGGCTCCTTGATGAGCGCCCGGGCAATGGCGGCACGCTGTTTCTGGCCGCCGGAGAGGGCAATGCCCCGCTCCCCAACCATGGTCCGGTAGCCGTCGGGAAAGCGCCGGACATCGCCATCCAGGCTTGCCAATCGGGCCACGTTCCTGATCATCTCTTCTCCTGCCTCCTCCCTGCCGTAGCCGATATTGTCCGCGACGGTGCGGGAAAAGAGGAAGCTCTCCTGGGGAACGAAGCCGATGGCATCGCGCAGCAGCTTTAGCGGAATCCTGTTGATATCCACCCCGCCCAAGAGGACCATGCCGTCTGCTACCGGATAGAGCTTGGCGATGAGCCGCAGCAGGGTGGACTTGCCGCTGCCGACCGGGCCGACGATGCCCAGTTTCGTCCCCCTGGGTATGGTCAGGGAGATACGCGACAGCGTCGGGTTGAGGGAGGTTGAAATATCGCCATCATAGGCAAACGTGAGTTCCTTGAGTTCGATTGCGCCACTGATCGTTTCCATAGGCGCGGGAACGGCCGGTTCCCGGACCTCTGCCCGGGCTTCGAGGACATGGTTCAGACGCGCCATGGAAGCGGCACCACGCTGCATCAGGTTGAGAATCCAGCCCATCACCAGGGTCGGCCAGATGAGCATGGCGAGATAGCCGTTGAAGGCGACGAAATCCCCCAGGGTCATTGCGCCGGAGATTACCCTGCTCCCTCCCATGAAGAGGACGACCAGGGTTCCCACTCCGCTGGTGGCGGCCATGATCGGTAACATAAGGCCGCGCAGTTTCGCCAGGGCCATGCAGCTCTCGAAATAGCGGGCGTTGATTTCCCGGAAGGCGCTGATCTGTGATTCTTCGCGGCAGTAAGCCTTGACCACCGCGGCGGCGGAGACGTTTTCCTCGGCCTGGCTGGTGAACCGCGCCAACTCTTCCTGTGCTTTCAAGGAGCGACGGAACATGGCGGCGCTGATTCGGTTGACAAACAGAATCATCAGAGGAATGGGGACGGATGCCATCAGGGTCAAAAACGGGCTGATTCGGAGCATCAGGAAGAGGGCCGCCAGGTAAAGGATGACGGTGTTGATGACATTCAGTACACCGAAACCGATGAGCATCCGGACGTTGGTGAGGTCGTTGGCGAAACGGGAGAGGATGTCGCCGGTCCGCTCCCGTGAGAAAAAGGGGAGGTCCAGGGTGAGGAGCTTTGCATAGAGGTCCTCGCGGATCATGAACTCGATGCGGCGCGCCGCATGGAGGAGTGTGGTGCGGGAAAAGATGCGAATGACCCCCTGGAGCAGGGCGGCGGCGATGATCAGCTGGCCGTAAAAAGCCGATGAACGGCCGGCAGAGACCGGATGCTGGAGACTTTCGATCGCCAGTTTCAGCAGCCAGGGGACGACTAGGGCGCAACCGTTGGTGCCGATGAGAAAAATGGCGCCGCAGAGATAGGTCCGGCGGCAGGCCCGCATGTAATGGTATAGTCTGGAGAGTTCGCCGATGGGAATACTCCTTGAACTTTACTCGGGTGTTACTTCTGCTCTAATATCACGGTTACTTCCCGCACCACCCGCGCCATGAGCTCCTGCAGTGCTGTTTGCATGCTTTTCAACAAAATCATATCCCTGTCGAGGATTGTCGTATCGGTATAGGTGTTTTCATAATTGAGCCGTTTAATTGCATTTCCGTTTCGCCATGGTTCAAGGGAAACCTTCACCGTGCACATTGTCTCAACCTTGTACACTCTGTCGACCTCCTCCAGTTTGATCTCCACGCTCTCCAGTCTGATCCCTTTCGTCACTCCCGTTGGCAAGGCATTCACCGGCATGACATTGTAGCCGGCGGCCTTGAATTCCCGGGTAAAGGCGTCCAAAAACGTATCTGCGGGCGATCTGGCAGTTACGATATTGCCGGTATTATTGCCATCCTTGTCTTTTATCTCGCCGATTATCCACTGGGTGGTCTTTGACCCGCCGGAACCCAACCGGGCGGTTTGAGAGAGATAAAGGTCCCCGGAACCATCCCGGCCAAACGCCGTTGGCTGGTAGAGAAAATTAACGTTTTGATCCACGGCCGCGCATCCCGATAACAGCAGAATAGACGCAGCAATCACGAGGGTAGGTACAACACGACGTCTGATCTCGCGCATATTGACTACGGTTGCCGGAAACCTTTTGCCCATTGCTCTCCTCCTTCGGTCCGGTAAAAAGACCATTATTGTTCAGTATATTGCCGGCAGATTTGCCTGGAGATGCAAATCTGCCAACAACGCCGGTATGTTAGCGTCTTCACAGGGGAGGATGGCGCCCCCCGTTTCCTGTTGCATGGTGAACATAAGGCAGGCACAGCTTAAAATATTTCCAACTCAATGTCCAGTGAGGTTTTTGGATTGGGGCTGAGAATAGAGGGAGGTGGTCTGGAATCCCGGCGAATCGTTGCCCTGCTTGTTCCCGACAAAAGAGCAGATTTTTATTCAAGTTTTTTGCCCATCTGCCGATATATGCAATAAGGGGTAAATTGACAGAAAGGGGGGGAAAGCTATGACCTCAATAATTTCCGGGATCAGTTCCCATGGTGTGGATCTGTTAGCCCATACCGCAACGGCTCCGAAGGAGACAACGGCAAAGCCCCGTCTCCCGGATGCAAAGAACACGGGAGTTAGGCCTGAAGGGGACAGCGTAGTGCTTTCAACAAGCGCAAAAGGCCGCCAGATGAAAGAACAGGATAAGCCGGAAGGCGGGATTGACGAGTCGGGCGTGGACAATAACACTCTTCAGGGCTATCCGGCGAGTGTCAAAACGCCGACCGCTACCCAGGTCCGGCAGATGAAGGAACAGGGTGAGACAGCTATGGAGATTGCCGATCGCTTGAACGTGGATGTCAAAACAGTTGAGAGCTATATGGGGGCTGTTCGTCCGCCAACGGCAAACCAGGCTAAACAGCTGGAACAACAGGGCGCATCAGTCGTAGAAATTGCCGACCGCTTGAACCTGGATGTAAAAACCGTGAACCTGTATCTCGGGATTACACCCACTCCAGCCGAAATCGAGGCTCGGCAGATGAAACAACAGGGCGAATCAGTCGCCAAGATTGCCAACCGTTTGAACCTGGATGTCAAAACCGTGAACCTGTATCTCGGTATTGCGCCTTTGCCGGCTGAATCAACAGCGGGAAATGAATTCGACGGTTAAAGAGGTTACCATAGGGGAAGGGAATGGATAAAGCCGCCATACGGCAATTGAACGCGCTTGTACGCTGCAGTGCTGGATCGTGCGGATTGACGCGGATAAAAACAGGTTTATCTTTATGCTTCACCAGGTAGGCTCAAGACCGCTTTCATCTATAAAATCCCTGATGGCATGAATGTTTTCCAGAGAGAGGCCAAAGAACTGTAATCCCATTCCGATCGGGAGATCCGATGAATGCATTTCTCCCGGCTCGTTTGTCCATGCCACCATGCTCTTGCAGGCTATAGGGGTGTCGGTGGCAGGAAGCATGAACTCCACGTATAAAACTGTATCCACAGGCATAGGTTTTACGGTTTCGATGAATACCCCGCCTGTGCTCACGTTCACTGCATAGTCGGTCATAATCCGCTGTTCCCTGGAACCATAATATATGGCAAGACGGGTCTTGTAGCGTGGTTCGTATATTTGTTCAAGCACGGTATTTCCTGAAATTATGTATCTCATGGAAACTCCTGTTTATGGGATATTCGGAGGAAACGCCGATTTTCAAAATATTGACTCATTTATAAGGCTGCAGACAGTATCATGCACATTTTGCGCCAAAGATAATGGTTGTATGCAGCACAACAATGATCGCACAAAAAAACCGGCTCATCCAATGGATGGCCGGTCTTTTTTTATTCCGCCTTCAAAATTCCTCCTTATGCTGCCTGATTCTGCAAGTCATCATAAAGAAGAGTATTGTTCGCCCATCACCCTGGTGATAACTTCCGTTACCTCTTCCGGGGAAAACGTCTTTAAGATAACTTCTTTAGCTCCTGCCTGCATTGCTACCTCAATATCCTCATCAAAACCAATACCCGTAAAAATCAACACCCTGGCATTCCTGTCCATGGCGACGATCTCTTTCAGGGCCTCAATGCCGTTTTTCTCCGGCATAAAGATATCCATAATGGTTATCTCGGGACGATGCAAACGATATTTTGTTATTGCTTCAACACCGTTTGCCGCCTCCGCGACGACGGAAAACCCTTCTTTTTCCAGAATATCACGGAGCATTATCCTGAAAAAGAGTTCATCGTCAACGATCAGGACGGTTACAGACGCTTGGGAAGATCTTTTGTCCATTTTATACCCCATATTGTAATGAGCTGCTTTTGCCACCAATTCAGTAATACAGGGGCCTGAAGAAGTTTTTCGATATTTCCTCTCATACCATATAACTTATATCTTATAAAGCGAATTTATTGGCGCTCTGCTAAAGATATTTGCACGTCATAAGATCCTGCATTTTTGCACGGGCTGTTGATGCGGGTCCCGGGATGGCGGTTTTAGTCCCTACGGAATATAATTTAGGGGGAATTGACAGGGAAAAGAGGAAGGAATTCAGACTAAATGGTGCCTTTAAAGGGTGATCGATAAATATCCGCAGGCCGAATGTTACGATTGTGAGAATTTTTCATGGCAAGGCCCCGAACATCCAGTTTTTGTTGTATAATTAAAACAAACTGTGCAACTATTCGTTTGATAGAGTGACCCGGCCGCCTCAACTACCCGGCCGCCGCAGCCTAGGCTGCTATGGCGGAGGAGGCAGGCTTCTTTGGCGGAGGAGGCAGGCTGACAGGAATAAATCATGCGCAATGATTAATAAATTACAGCCTTGACACCTTGAGTAGTTGCATTTCAATAGACAACATGGGAGGAATGGCCATGAAACTTATTGTTGTAAGGCATGCGGCGGCGGTTGAGAGGAGTTCCGATATTTCCGAGGAGATAAGATATCTTACCCCGGAAGGTAGGGCCTTCTTTCGCAAAACAGCCCGGACCATGCTGAAAAACGGCGTCGAACCCGGCCTGATCCTCACCAGCCCTTTGCTCCGGGCGGTCCAGACCGCGGATATCCTGGCGGAGGCCTTATCCTATA
>JBGPID010000155.1:0-6962 GCA_041484725.1 Geobacteraceae bacterium
CTGTTAACAAAAGAGACCTCCTCCAGCATATTGAACCACTGGGTTCTGGCCATAAGCTGCCTCCTTCTCTGCCTCTCCGGAGTCGGCTTCCTCTTCAAGGTCCAGGCGATCGGCTCCCTCTTCGGCGGCTTTCCGATGATGAGGGATATTCACAACTGGCTCGGTGTCGTATTTGCCGTGTCACTTATCCTCAGCATGGGGAACTGGCTGAAGGAGTGCATCACCTTCGGTTACAACGATATCGAATGGTGTCTCTCTGCCGGAGGTTATCTGGGCAAACTGTACAAGAAGAAAGCGCCCCCCATGCACAAGCTGAACACCGGACAGAAGGCCTTCTATCTCTGCCTGTTGTTATTCGGTTTCGGCATCATCGTGTCAGGGGCCTGTATCTGGCTTCTGGCGAACCATCAGACGGCGATGATCTGGGCGGTCGTCATCCACAACATCTGCTTCATACTGATCGGCATATTCCTCCCTATCCACATATACCTTTCTACTCTGGGGAATCCCGGCACCCTGCGGATCATGCTCTCCGGCACGGTCCCCGTATGGTGGGCGAGAAAGAAGTCGCAGCTCTGGGTTGAAGAGGTGGAAGAAGGACGTTCGCACTAATACCCGTATAACCCCGGCAGGTTTCTTAAAACCTGCCGGGAATTGCCTGACAATTCCGGATTGCATTCAAGATGATTATCATGAGGGGAGGCTGGGATGGGTTATCCAGCCTCCCTATTTTTCTCTTGAACTCGGACCGATTTTCTGTTTTAGTCTCACTCTGCGTGCCTTGCGCCCGCTGCGTTACAAATGTTTTACAAATCGAAGAAAGAATGGTGATAATGACATGACAACAGATCTTAAAGCGATCGAAGGCTGGATCGCGGTACACCCCTATCTCGAGGTCGTCGCCCGCCTTCAGCAGGCCATTGAGGATGCACTGAGCAGCGATGAATCGACCCCTCTCCCTGTTCTGCAATGGGACAGCCTCTCCGAGGACTTCGAAAAAGGGATCCCGTTTTTCAGAAACAGGGAGCTTGACGAAGCGGTCATCACCCGCGCAGCGGCGTTGCTCGGCCGCCTTGCACAGACACTCTCCGGAGACGACACACCGGAAGAGATGAAACGGGTCACCACTTACCTCCACGACCAGTTCCAATGCCAGCCGGAGTTTGCATCCACATTAGTGAAAGAGGCGGCCGCGGGCACAGATATCTCCATTGATCCGGGGAGTACGATACCCCCCGGTGCGGTCCGCTTTCTCGCCTGGAGGGCTTTGGAAAAGGTCCTGCGCCCTTGGGTAGCTACACTTGACGGATGGATGAAGGAGGCAAAATGGTGCCAGCCGTACTGCCCGCTCTGCGGCTCCCAGCCGGCCATGGCGCAACTGGTGAAGACCCAGAAGGGGCGTGAAAGGTTTCTCTCCTGTGGCTGTTGCCGGAGCAAATGGGGGTATCTCCGCACCTCCTGCCCTTCTTGCGGAAACCATGATCAGGACAAGCTGGAGATCTTCGAACTTCCGCAGGAGGAGAATTTCCGCATCGATGTCTGCCGCGAATGCAACGGCTACATCAAGACATACCTCTCCGAAGGGGATGAGGATATCCTCCTCGCTGACTGGTCAACCCTGCATCTCGACGTAGTTGCCAGCCAAGAGGGATTTAAGCGCCGGGCCAACTCCCTCTACGAACTGTAACAGTAAAAACCTCACTCACGCGGAGGCGCGGAGATCGCGGAGGAAAACCTCTGAAACCTTTATCTCACACTAAGACACGGAGACACAAAGGTTTTGAACCAAAAAACAGGTTTTTCGATTTTCTTCGTGGCTTTGTGGCTTTGTGTGAGAACGGTTTTAAGACTTAATTCAAAAAGGATTTGCCACAGAGCACGGAGAACAGAGGAAGATACAGACAATTTGATCCATGTTTCTGGTTTTCTCCGTGTCCTCCGTGTCTCCGCGTGAGACTGTCTTTCAAGGATACTTCATGCCGTATCTGGATAACGCAGCAACAACATTTCCCAAACCCGTGCGCGTAACCGATGCCGTCCGTAACTGGCTGGAGAGCGGTGCTGCCTCTCCGGGGCGCGGCAGCCATTCCTTCGCCAAACGCTCGGACGACGCGGTCACCATGACCCGGAAAAACCTGGCGCGTTTCTTCGGTGTACCCAGCGAATACCGTCTGATCTTCTGCTTTAGCGCGACCGATGCCCTGAACCTGGCGCTGAAGGGTTTTCTCGACGAAGGAGACCACGTTCTCATCTCCTCCATGGAACACAACTCGGTGCTTCGGCCGCTCAGGGGATTGGAAAAGAGGGGCTTCATCAACCTCGAAATCGTCCCCTGCGACCAGCAGGGGCGGCTCGATCCCGACGACGTCATAAGCCGATTCACCAGACGGACGCGGCTGGTGGTCGTCTCCCATGCCTCCAACGTGACCGGCACCATCCAACCGGTCAAGGAGATCGGCAACGCGGTGCGCGAACGGGGTGCCTACTTTCTCGTGGACGCGGCGCAGACTGCTGGCCTCCTCCCCATCGATATCGAGGCCCATGACATCGACATGCTGGCCTTTTCCGGACATAAGGGGTTATTCGGTCTCCAGGGGAGCGGCGGCCTGGCCCTTGGCAGTCGAATCAAGACCCTTCGCCCCTGGCGCGAGGGGGGGACCGGAGTGAACTCTCTCTCCGAGACACAGCCCCGCGAATGGCCGGACGCCTTCGAGGCGGGCACCCCCAACGTCCCTGGTATTATTTCCATGGGAGAGGGGCTCGCATTCATCGAGGAGGAGGGTATCGACGCCATCCGCAAGAAGGAGATGGAGCACTGCGCGGAGATATGGAAGGCCCTCTCCTCGCTGGAAAACGTTGAGCTCTACGGCCTTCCCCCCGGCGAGGAGAGGACGGCGGTTATTTCATTCAACATCAAGGGGTGGGAAGCCGATGATGTGGGAAACGTCCTTACCTATAACCACGACGTTCACGTGCGCACCGGGCTGCAATGCTCACCGCTGGCCCACCAGACCCTGGGGACCCATCCGGATGGGGCCGTCCGCATCAGTCCGGGCTTCTTCACGACCCAGGACGATATCCGGCGGGCCTTGAAGGCGATCAAGACAGTTGCGGAAATACTCGTTCCGTTCTAACTGACAGGCAATTTGATAATTGATGGCGTTGAGAAAAGAGGTCATACCCGCAAATGCGTGTATGACCTCTTTTCTCAACGCCATTCCCGATCGACTGTTTTATTATACATTTTAGTGGTGTATAATTTAGCGTAGAGTAGTATTATTGCCCGGCAGATTTATCAAGCATGGGGGAGAGTGGCGGATGGGAAAATGGATAAAGCCGATGGAGATTGAAGGCTCCGTCTGGTTCCACAAGGACGACCACATGTTCCTGGGGGGGGACAGGATCAACCTGCTGGAAAAGGTTGACGAGTGCGGCTCCATTACTAAGGCGGCCAAAGCGGTCGGCATCAGCTACAAGACCGCCTGGGACACCATCAACATAATGAACAACCTGGCCGACAAGCCACTCGTCGATCGGCTGACGGGCGGAAAAGGGGGAGGCGGCACCTATCTTACCTCTGAAGGAAAGGATGTCATCCGGCGCTTCAGGATCATCCAGGAAGAACACAGGAAATTTCTCGTGAATCTTTCGGAGAGGGTGGGGGACGTCGATACCCTCTACAAATTTTTAAGGAGGATAGCCATGAAAGTCAGCGCACGTAATGTATTTTCCGGTTCAGTGACCAACATAAAGAAGGGGGCTGTCAATACCGAGGTTACACTTGCCCTCAAAGGTGGAACGCCGCTCGTGGCAACCATCACCAACGCCAGCGTAGACAATCTCGGCCTGACAGTCGGCAAAGACGCCTACGCCATCATTAAGGCGACTTCGATCGTCATCGGCGCCGATCTCCATGACGCAAAACTGAGCGCCCGCAATATTATGTGCGGCACGATTTCCAGGATCATCGAAGGTCCGGTCAGCACCGACGTGGAGGTAGATATAGGCGCCGGCAATACCGTGAGCGCCGTCATTACCCATGAGAGCGCGAAAAAACTGGGCCTTAAGGAAGGCGGACATGCCTGCGCCATATTCAAGGCGTCGAGCGTTATCCTGGGTGTCAGCTAAGATTGGAAAAGGGCACAGGGCAACAGGTGAATGGTTTGAGATCTTCCCAAATGTCACCTCCTTTGCCTTGTGCCTGTTTTTTTGACATGTAATTTGGCCGGCAGGGCCTAATGAACTTATGACGGAGGATTAACAGATGGGAAAAGTTGTGAAACTGCTCATGACCGTTTTCTCTGTTCTGTCCATGACGGGACCGGTTCAGGCAGGTGAAGTAAACCTCGCAGTAGCAGCCAGCCTAAAGGATGTAGTCAACGAACTGACCGACTCCTTTGCCAGAACTCATCAGGGTCAGAAATTTCTAAAGAACTATGGCGCATCCGGCACCCTGGCGAAGCAGATCGAGAACGGCGCGCCCGCCGACATCTTCATCTCGGCCAACCTGGAGTGGATGGAGTATCTCAAGAACAAGAAACTGGTCGATACCGGCAGCATCGGCACATTTGCCTACAATACTCTGGTCTTCGCCGGAGCGGCCGGCAAGGCGTCCTCCATGCGGGATTTGCTGAAGCTTGAGCGGATTGCCATCGGCAGCCCAAAGAGCGTACCGGCCGGCGAGTACGCCATGGAAGCCTTAAAGAAAAGCGGCATCGACAGGCAGTTGGAGAAGAAGCTGGTAATGGCCAAGGATGTGCGTGAATGCCTCATGTATGCGGAAAGGGGAGAGGTGGATGGCGCTTTTGTCTATCGGACCGACGCACTCCAGGCAAAACAGTCGCGGATTCTCTTCACCGTTCCCAGGGAACTCTATTCGCGGGTAACCTATCCCATGGGGTTGACTGTGGCAGGGGCGAAGAACGCCGAGGCCCGGGCTTTCTACCGCTTCCTCCAGTCGGAGGAAGCCGGGAGTGTGCTCAGGAAATATGGTTTTGATGTGCGTTAATTGCAGGGGGAGGGCAAATGGTCCGGATTACGACTGATCCGATAGATCCACATGGTGCATATGACATGATCGCCAGTAAAAGCGCGGGATCGGTCCTCATCCACTATGCGGTGGTCAAGGAGCAGGAGGGGGCGGGTGGGACTACCTGCCATGTCGATTATTCCCTGTCGGGAAATGCCGAGGAAGAATTGCGGATGATTGCCGGAAAGGTCGCCGAATCATGGAGCATTGAAGACATATTGCTCATACGCAGGATCGGCCGGGTCAGCATCGGCGAAATCATCTCGCTGGTCGCCGTCAGTTCCCCCGCCAGTGAAGACGCCTTTGCCGCCTGCAAATTCGGGATCAGCCGGCTTAAGAAAATGCGGTGCATCACTAAGAACGAGGTCTGCGAATAACCCGTGGCTGATATACAATGCTGACATTCACCCCCGCTGACTACGAGGCCATCGGCTTATCGGTAAAGGTCGCAATCACTGCCACTTTCCTGTCGCTGCCGCTCGGCTTTCTCCTGTCATACATCCTCACCTATGGTCTCTTCAGGGGGAAACTGCTGCTTGAGGTCCTGATAAATCTGCCGCTAACACTGCCGCCGGTGGTGATCGGTTATTTCCTCCTGCTTTTGCTCGGCAGGCATGGCTGGATCGGCCGGATACTTGAGACTGCCGGTATTAGGATCATCTTCACCTGGAAAGCGGCGGTGATCGCCTCGGCGGTGGTCGGCTTCCCTCTGCTGGTGCGGTCGATGCGGATCGGCATGGAGTCCATAGACCGGCAGCTGATCCATGCCTCGCGTACCCTCGGCGCCCACTGGTATGACACCCTCTTCACCATTATCCTGCCGCTCTCCACGCGGGGCATTATTGCCGGCTCATCCCTCATGTTCGCCCGCAGCCTGGGTGAATTCGGCGCCACTATCATAGTCGCCGGCAACATCCCCGGTGTAACCCAGACGATTCCGCTGGCCATCTACGAGTATGCCGCCTCTCCCGGAAGCGAGGCGATGGCCCTCTCCCTCTGTGTCGTATCGGTTCTCCTTTCAGTGGTCGTACTCATATTCCATGAGGTCGTGGGGCTAAAGCTGGGGAGGAGGATCTGACATGGAGTTGAGGGTCAAGGCAGGGAAGAGGTACGGCGCATTTGCCATGGATTTCGACTTTGCGGTCTCCGGTGAACGGGTCGGCATTTTCGGCGAGTCGGGAAGCGGTAAGTCGACACTGGTCGGGATGCTTGCCGGTCTGCTCCAGCCGGACCAGGGGGAGATTTCTCTGGATGGCGAATGTCTCTTCAGCAGCGATAGAAGGATCAACGTCCCGCCGGAGCGGCGGAGGATCGCCGTTGTTTTCCAGCAACCCACATTATTTCCGCACTTGAGCGTCGAATCGAACCTGTTGTACGGATTCAGGCGCTCCCTCCCCGAACAGCGGACTGTAGATTACGCTACGCTCGTTGATGTGCTGAATCTGGATGGCCTCCTCGAACGGGGTGTCAACAACCTCTCCGGTGGCGAGAAACAGCGGGTGTCGCTGGGGCGGGCGGTCCTTGCCAATCCCCGGCTGCTTCTCATGGACGAGCCTATGTCGGCACTGGATGATGATCTTAAGTTCCAGATCATCCCCTACCTTAAGAGCGTGAGCGAACAGTTCGGGATTCCCTATCTCTTCATCTCCCATTCCCTTGTTGAAATGCGGTTGATGGCCGACCAGGTAATCGTAGTGTCCGGCGGCCGCAATGCAGAGTTGACAACGGCCGACCAACTGGCTCGGGTCCGGATGGGGCACAGTCCGGTCGGTTACATAAATCTCCTCAAAGTGAAGGCCCCCCGGCGTGTCGAAGGTCTGTTCGCATACCGTTGGGGCAATCAGGAGTTGCTCATCTCCGCCGGCGACGATCAGGCGGAGGCCCTTTTCGAGCTCTCATCCAAGGATATCATTCTCTGCAAGAGGCACCCCGA
>JBGPID010000156.1:0-6924 GCA_041484725.1 Geobacteraceae bacterium
CTTCCACCAGCGGGTCGGCCGGCTCGATGAGGAGATAAACGGTCTGGGGGAGATCGTCGGCCGGTTTCCCCCTGAGCATGGCGGCTAAACTTACCTCATAGGTGAGGACGGAGATTTCGGGAAGCCGACCGATGCCGCGCAGGAACGGCTTCTCCAGGGTGGATGGGAGCTCGATGGCGATACAGTCGGGCCTCACCATCCGGACCGCCTGACGGACCAGGTGGGCGAACTCCATCCGGTAATGGAGCACCGGCAGGGCATGGACATTGCCGAACTGTTCAAGATGGATTCTGTGGGGCATGGCTCCTCAGCGGTCTAATCTATTTCAGATACCTGAGCGCCTCCTCCCCCAGGATCCTCTCCACCGCCAGCGGCAATAGCTCTTTCTGCTCTTTCTCGGTGGCCGCCATCATCTTCAGGGCGTAGCGGGCGATGTTGATCCCGTCCCGCACCGAATAGAGCTCATCGGCGGCATGGGCGCGTTGAAGAAACTCGACCACGTAGCGCAAGATGCGCTCCCCGGCGAAGGGGAGGTTTTCCTTCAGGATGAGGAGTTCCTCGTTCGCCTCCGGAAAGTCGATGTATATCTGCGGCTGCAAGCGGGAGTGGATATACTCGGGGAGTTCGAAGGTTGAGGCGTCCTCGTTCATGGTGACCACGAAGCGGAACTCCCGGTGGGCCGGGATACGCAGTCCGGTGATGATCGACTCCACATAGCGGCGGTCATCGAGAAGCGGCGCCAGCGACGCCCACGACTTTTCACTCATCCGGTTCCCCTCGTCGAGGATCAGGACCCCTCCCTTCAGCATGGCCGATACGAGGGAGGAAGCGGCGTACTGGATCCGCCCGTCCGGACCGATAACCGGGGTGATGATCAGGTCCTCGGGGCGGGTGTCCATGGTCGCCTGGAACAGGTAAACCGGCCGGTTTAACCGTCTGGCGGCGGCGTAGGCGAGGGTGGTCTTCCCCACCCCGGGCTTGCCGATCAGGCGGGGATTGAAGGGGGTGTCCCGGTCGTCGATCACCATCCAGGCCGCCAGGAGCTGTTTCAACAGCTCCTCCTGGCCGACCCACTTAAGCGCCAGCTCCACCGGATTTGCCAGTGCCAGTTCGATTCCATCTCGGCTGATTCTTTCCATCTAACCTCTCACCCCTTTTCTTTCACTCTTCACTCTTCACATTTTTTAAAACCAGATCCGCCAGGCACGCGATGAAGAGCGGCGAGTCGTTAAGGGAGGGGGCGCGCCGGAAATTCCCGATGCCGAGCGCCTCCGCCTCCCGCGCATACTGGATGTCGATCTCATAGAGGGTCTCGATGTGGTCGGAGACGAAGGAGAGGGGAACCACGAGGAGATTCTCACAACCAGCGGCAGCCAGCTTCTTCAGCATCTCCTCGGTGGAAGGCTCCAGCCACTTCACCGGACCTGCCCGCGACTGGAAGGAGAGGTGAAATTCCAGACCGTCAAACCGCTCCGTGACGAGCCGCACCGTTTCCATGATATGGTTGAGATAGGGGTCCCCCCCATCGATAAACGACTGGGGGAGGGCATGGACGGAGAAAAGGAGGTGCACCCCTTCCCTCCCCGCGAATCCGGCCAGCCCCTCCTCGATCCGCGTGGTCAGCGCCTCGATATAGAGGGGGTGGTCGTAGAAACGGTCGATATAAGAGACGTTAAACTCCACCCCGGCCCGGCCCAGGACCCGCTTCAGCTCGTTTATGCTCGATCCGGTGGTGGCCCTTGAAAAGTGGGGATAGAGGGAGAGAGCGATAACACGGGTAATCCCCTCCCTTCTCATTGCCGCCAGCGCCTCGACAGTGGACGGCTTCGAGTAGCGCATCGCCACGAAACAGCGGAACTCCGGGCCGAGAAGCCCTTCCAGTGCCCGGGCCTGAAGCTCGGTCAGTTCCCGGATCGGCGAACTGCCGCCGATCTGCGCGTAAAAGGCCGCCGACTTCGGGGCGCGTCGTCTGGCGATAATGCGTGCGATCAGCGGCTGGATAAAGGCCGGACCGATCCTGATGATGTCCCGGTCGGAAAAAAGGTTGAACAGAAACGGCTCCACCGCATCGATGGAATCCGGGCCCCCCATCTGAAGGAGGAGGACGGCGGTTTTGGACGGCATGGTTCTCTCCTGGAAAAGCAGCTAGCTGACGAAAAAAGTACACTCCTCTCCCAGACATTCCCGGTTGAGGATCGCAAACTCGCAGGTAATCCGCTCCTCAATGGGTATATCGGTCCCGAAATGGGCCTTGAGAAATGTAACCGCGGCACTGATCGCCAGAAAGGAATCCCGTTTGCAGCAGCGGGGTCCGCCATTTTCCGCGATGACCTTGAGGCTTTCGGCGCTCATGAGATTTGCCAGCCGCCACTCCTCTTTCGCCAATGACGTCGCGCCGGTGATGAGGCTGACAAATATCCCCGTCCCGATCGCCGCGCCGCATGCGCCATGGGAAGCACAGAATCCTCCCTTTACATCCTCGGCCCGGCGCCTGGCCTTTATAATGGCGGCGTCCTTCAGGAGCGTATTTTTATGTCGATTGTACCAGGAGGCAAGGAGCGCAGCCGGCACCAGAAAGTGGTGCTCCGGCCCGTGCATTTTTATCTGCGGATTTTTCATGAGTGTGGCGGTGATGCGGTACGGGTCCGTAAGGAGGGTGGTGCGGCAGTACTGCTCGATCAGGTCGTTGGCAGAAAGAGCGTGGCAGCGGTCGCAGACATAGTGGCGATTGACGCAGCACACATCGGCAGTGAACGGCTTGCGGCAGTATTCGCAAAGGAGTATTTCCTCCGCAGGGAGGCATGCCAACTCAAAACCGCAGATCAGACATCCCATTTTGTAACTCATACTATCTTCCCCACTCCTCGCGCCGAAAATTCTTGATACAAAATTTATATATCGCGAACGCATGATTTCTGCAAAGGAAAAAGACCATCACCGTTTCACCCACCCCTTCGCCTTTAAGCGCACCCAAGAGAGCCAGCCGACAACGATGAGATTGACTGTCAGGATAGATATCTTGATCGCGGTGACGGAGACCGTCAACTCATATATCTCGACGGGAAGGTAAAGGCCGCCGGAGAGGATGCCGAACCATTCGGCCCAAAGCTGCTCCCGCCATAGGCCATAGGCTTCGGCAAAGCGGATGGCGGCGTAGAACATGGCGGTCAGAGCCAAGGACCACAATCGGGCATCTGTCGCCTTTGCCGCGGCATCGAGGAAAATATGGGGAAAATGCCTTGCCGGATTGAGATGGATATGGCGGACGATATCTTCCGCCACGGTTTGGGCGTCACGGTGGATAAGCGCCAGGAGCCCGAGCCCGGCCAAGACGACGACCACCCCCTTGGCCGCCTCGAACAGGGCGACGATACGGATTCCCCTGGCAACTCGCCGATGGTGACCTGTGGCGCCCATGGGCGCTCTTCCTTTGCTTTTTCGTTCTTTCTTTCCCATAATGATAGAAATATTACCGGGATCACCTCCATTTGCAAGGTGACGTCTAACCGCTGCTACCTCCGCCATCCGCGGCGCCAGGCTGGTCACCAGCACCCGCGCGTATAACCTGGGTACCGATAACTATGCCTCTATTTTCTATTGTTTGCAACAGGGAATAGACCGTCGGCAACATCCGGGGAATGGTCTTGACAGGATCTGCGCCGGACAACCGATTCTGAATTATGAGCTGCTCCAGAAACCCTGTCAAGCCGGATGAACCCGGCGTTACTTCTTCTCTCTCCTTGACACAGCTGCTTTAACGGGTTAATCTTTAGAAATTCCATGCTTTTCAATTTATCTCACAGCAAGGACCGAAACGATGCCAGAGACTCTCTCGTTTACATTGCCCGATGTCATCCCGGTTTACCCTCTCAAGGAGATGGTGGCATTCCCCTATATGGTGATCTCCCTCTACCTGACCCGCGAGGAACTCCCCGTTTACGAAGAAAGCATGCACCACGACAACCTGATCGTCCTGGTCAAGGTCAGGGAAGGAGAGACCGGCGGCTTGGGGCAGTCGCTCCACGAGATCGGGACCGTCTGCAAGATCAGCCAGTTATCCAAACTCTCCGAAGGGAGGACCAAGGTGATCCTCGACGGGATTGCCCGGGTCAGATTGAACTCGGTGGTGCAGGAGTCCCCGTTTACCCTGGCGCAGGTCGAAATCGTGCGTGAGTTCGCGGAAAAAACAATGGTCTCTGATGCCCTGGTCTCCAGCCTCAACGCCCTGCTGAAGATCGCCCTTTCCTATGGCAGGCCCCTCCCCGACGATGTCATGAAGATGATCGACTACATCGACAATCCGGCCCGCCTGGCGGACCTGGTGGCGCTTTATGTGAACCTGCCGCTGGAAGAGCAGCAGGCGCTCCTGGAAACGGTCGACCCCATCGACCGCCTGAAAAAGGTCTACATGCACCTGACCGGCGAGGTCCAGCGCCTGCAGATAAAAGGCGAAGTTCAGGCAGAGGTCACCAAGAAGGTAGGAAAAACCCAGAAAGAGTACCTGCTCCGGGAACAGATGAAACAGATCCAGGAAGAGCTTGGCGAGGACGACTCACGTATCGGCGAGGTTAACGAACTGCGGAAGAAGATCGAAAGCGCCGGGATGCCCGAAGATGTCAGGAAAATCACCGAAAAAGAGCTGAAAAGGCTGGAGAGGATCAACACCGCATCACCGGAATATACCGTTTCGCGCACCTACCTCGACTACCTGATCGGCATGCCCTGGCAGGCGTCCACCGCCGACAACCGCGACATCAACCAGGCCGAGACGGTCCTCAACGAGGACCACTTCGACCTGAAAAAGGTGAAGGAACGCATCCTCGAATACTTGGCGGTGCGCACCCTGAAGGAAAAGATGAAGGGGCCGATCCTCTGCTTCGTGGGACCTCCGGGGGTGGGAAAAACCAGCCTCGGCAAGTCAATCGCCCGGGCACTCGGCCGCAAATTCATCCGCATCTCCCTCGGGGGAATGCGTGATGAGGCGGAAATCCGCGGCCACCGGCGGACCTATATCGGCGCCCTGCCCGGGCGGGTCATCCAGGAGATATACCGGGCGGGCTCCAACAATCCTGTCTTCATGCTCGACGAGGTGGACAAGATCGGCGTCGATTTCCGGGGCGACCCGGCCAGCGCCCTGCTCGAGGTGCTCGATCCGGAGCAGAACTTTTCCTTTACCGATCACTATCTGGACGTTCCGTTCGACCTGTCCAACGTCATGTTCATCACCACCGCCAACATCCTCGACCCCATTCCCCCGGCCCTCAAGGACCGGATGGAGGTTATCAACCTGTCGGGCTACACCACCGAGGAGAAGCAGAATATCGCAGTCAGGTTCCTCATCCCCCGGGAGCTGGAGGAAAACGGCCTGTCGCCGAACCCTCCGCTCTTCGCCGATACGGCCATCGTCCGGATCATCAGCGATTTTACCCGAGAAGCAGGGGTGCGCAACCTGCAACGCAATATCGCCTCCATCTGCCGCAAGGTGGCCAAGGAGATAACCCAGGGGAAGCCGTTGCGCCCGACCATAACCCCGGAAGTGGTGGAAGAGTTCCTGGGACCCCGCAAGTTTTTCAACGAGGCGGCGGCGGAGAAGGACCGGGCCGGCGTGGTCACCGGCCTTGCCTGGACCGAGACCGGCGGCGACATCATCTTTGTCGAGGCGACCCGGATGAAGGGGAAGGGAGAGCTGATCCTGACCGGCTCGCTGGGCGACGTCATGAAGGAATCGGCGCGGGCCGCCCTCTCCTACGTGCAGGCCAACAGCAGCGAATGGACAATCCCGGACGATGCGTTCACCGATATGAATATCCATATTCATGTGCCTGCTGGGAGTATCCCCAAAGACGGCCCTTCCGCGGGAATAACCATGGTCACCGCGATCGTCTCCCTCATGACCGGGCGCCTCGCCCGCCGTGACGTAGCCATGACCGGTGAAATAAGTCTTACCGGCCGGGTCCTCGCCATCGGCGGCCTCAAAGAAAAGGTGCTCGCGGCCCGTCGCGCCGGCGTGAAAAAAGTGGTTCTTCCCGACAGAAACCGGCAGGACCTGGAAGATATCCCCGACGATGTCCGGCAGGATGTGGAACTGGTATTTGTCGAGGACGTGCGCAAGGCGATTACAGAGGTGCTCCTGGCCAGGGGAAAAGGTGGCCTGAGCGACGGGACAGTCAACGGGTGATGAACCTACAGACATTATCAGGTAAGTTCAAGTCGATGTTGAGCGAAGTCCAGGAATTCGCGCTCCTCTCTTGGAGCGCCCTGCGCAAGATTTTTTCCCCCCCCTATTACTACCGGGAGTTCGCCATCCAGATGGACAAGATAGGGGTTGGCTCCCTCTTCATCATCGTCCTCACCGGGACCTTCACCGGGATGGTGATGGCGCTCCAGTTTCTCGCCCAGCTCAAGCCGTTCGCCGCCACGAGCTATGTGGGGGGGATGGTGGCGGTTACCATGATAAAGGAGCTGGGACCGGTTCTCTCCTCCCTCATGGTGGCGGGTCGGGTCGGTTCGGCCATCACCGCCGAGCTCGGCACCATGATGGTCACCGAGCAGATAGACGCCATGCAGGTGGAGGGGACCGACATCATCAAACGGCTCATGACCCCGCGCCTCAAGGCGATCCTGATCTCCATGCCGCTTCTTGCGGTGGTGACCGACACCGTCTCTCTCCTAGGCGGCTACGTGATGGCGGCGGGGTCCGGTATCAAGCCGATCATGTATATCAACTCCCTCACCCAGTTCATGGTCTTTATCGACTACGCCGAGGGGCTCGTCAAACCGCTCATTTTCGGCTTAATCATCGTCATGATGGGGTGCTACAACGGTCTGAACACGCGCGGCGGAGCAGCGGGAGTCGGAGAGGCGGCCAAACGGACCGTAGTCCTCTCCTCGGTCCTGATCCTGGTGACGGACTTTTTTATCGCC
>JBGPID010000157.1:0-6923 GCA_041484725.1 Geobacteraceae bacterium
CAGATAGTCGAAGGTAAAGAGCCACAGTTCCATGGCGCTTGCCAGGGTGCAGGCGCCGCTTCCCGGACGGCTGCCGGCGATCACGCGCAGATCCTTGATCCACTGGCGGAACTGGGCCAGGAAGAGTTCATTGGTCATGGTGATGGAGAGCTGCCTCCTCTGCACTGCCTCGGGGCCTTCGTAAGTCGCCTCCAGCTGGGCATCCGCCCATTTCTGCCCGAGGAAGCCGGGGCAGTCCTCGGTGATGCCGTAGCCTCCCATGAGGCTCACCGCCTCACGCATCATGGTCGCCGCCTGCCCCGTGTTCCAGAGTTTGCAGGCGGGGCAGAAGACATTCGCCAGGGAATCCCTGATAATGAATTGCACGAGGGTGTCGGCGCCGAGCTCGGCAAAACGGGTCCTGTCACGCTCCCCTTCCGGCTGGTTGGCCAGGGTCAGGTATTCGAGGGCGCTCTTCTCCAGCTCCTTGAAGAGCTTCATCTGGGCCCGCCCCCCCTTGATCCCCCGCTCTTCGAGAATCCTGTCCTTCTCCCGCTCGATGGGATCGAACTCGTCGAACAGGCGCACCCCGGCGAAACCGAACGCTGCGCCGGCTTCGCCGTTCGCCCAGATATCCACCAGGCGCTGCACGGTGTCTTCCTTCTGCTGCAGCCCCAGGTCATAGCGCGGGGAGCCGGGCGAACTGGCGGCCCCGCCCCGGAAACGGTTGCGCTGGTAACGGATCACCGGCTCTATGGCGGAGAGAAGCTTGGCGGAACTCATCACGGCCACCGGCACGCGGGTCCGGCGGAAGACCGACTCGATCATTTCACTATGGTTGATATTGGGGACGATGACCCCGTCTTTTACCGTGTAACCGCCGATGATCCGGCTGGCCGGCACCGTGAGGGAGAGGACCGGATCGGTCGTAGAGGAGAGCTGGTGCACGAGCTTGAGGGTGGTCGCACCGCGGTCGAAAGTCCCCGGGTCGGTCTCCTCGAGGATGACCATGGCGCTCCCCTTGATCCGGGGGTCGTCGGAATCGACCGCCGCCGTCACGAAATTGGCAAACCCCATGTTGGTGATGAAACGGCCGCGCTTCTCCACCAGAAGCATCGGTTCTTTACCCTCTTCCCACTCCTTCACGCGCATCTTGCCGGAGAGGATCCCGGTATCTACCCCCACGTAAGGGAGGGGTTCGGTCAGGGCGAATGCGCCACGCCACGGCTTGCGGTCCTCGCCGGGGAGAGGGGGGACACAGCGCCTCATATAGGTGCTCCGCTGCTCGGGAGTCCCTTTTTCGTGAATCGGGGAAAGGGCCAGGTTGCTGGCCAGGGAACAGGTCGCCGCGCCGGCGTCCACCCAGGACAATTCAAACGCCACCAGGGCCAGGGCGAGGTTTTTGGGACCGTTGATGAAGCCCCCATCCTCCGGGTCCATGAAGACGGTGGTCAGCCCCATCTCATCCATCCCCGTCAGAAGCTGCTCCTTTTTCTCGTTCCATTCATGGGTGTTGCGCGCCCCTTCCGCCACAAGCCGGGCCACCACCCCCCGCGCCAGAGACCTCGCGGACTGGACCGCCATCTGTATGTCGTAGCGGTCGGCGAAGCGCCACATGATCTGCCTGACATCGTCCCCCGGAAGGGTGCTCATGAACTCTTTTGCCGGATTCTCGCTGTTGGTTTCAACCATATTATTTTCTTCCTCCTGTCACCCCATTCTGTCGGGAATCTGCGTTTCTATCCGCTACGAAAACCATCCGGACTATTCTTAACCGGAACTGCCACGTGCGGGTGCATGCTCGTCACTTCATCAGTTAAAAAGGTTAAATGTGTGGCATCTTAGTATGAATCGCGTCCGAGATGCAAGCGAAATTCACACCCGGCAAGGCCCCCCCTTGGCCATTGACAGGCGTACTCCCAATTGCTAATATTTAATTTGTATCCATACGGAAACATCGGCTGAGAACCAACGTGGTGAACGGCCGGTATCTTCCCCCGGCATAAAAAAGCAATCCGAGGTATTCGTTCGCTCCGCGCAGAGGAGGAGATTACCATGGAGAACCGGATCAGGATCGGGGCCAGCGCCTGTCTGCTGGGTGAAAAGGTTCGTTATGAGGGTGGTGACAAGCAGGATCATTACCTCACCGACACCCTTGGCTCTTTTTTCACCTTCGTCCCGGTCTGTCCGGAGACGGGGTGCGGCCTTTCTGTCCCGCGGGAGGCGATGCGACTTGAAGGAGAGCCGCAGAGCCCGCGCCTCATCACCATCAGGGGCCGGCTGGACCTGACGGAGCGGATGCTCGCCTATTGCCGGAGTACCGTGACCGATCTGGAACGGGAAGAGCTGTGCGGCTTCATCGTCAAGAAGAACTCACCCAGCTGTGGGCTCTTCCGGGTCAATGTATATAATAAAGGGATACCTGCCAAAAGCGGCCGGGGACTCTTCGCCGCGGCAATAGTCGAGCATTTCCCGCTCCTGCCGGTCGAGGAGGAGGGGCGTCTGTACGACATGACCATTCGCGAAAACTTCATCGAGCGGGTCTTCGCCTATCGGCGCTGGAAGGAATTCCTCCGGGGAAGAAAGGGGATGGTGGAACTGTCAGCCTTCCATGGCGTCAACAAGCTCCAGCTCATGGCACATTCCCCCAGGCTCTGCCGGGAGATGGGAAAGCTCGTTGCGACAGGAAAGGCGATGAAAAGGGAGGAACTCCTAGCGCGTTACGGGGAATACTTCATGGAGGCACTATCCTTCCATGCCACGGTGAAGAAGAACAGCGATGTACTCATGCACATCGTGGGGTATTTCAAAAAGGAACTCACCATCGCCGAAAAAGCGGAGATCCTCGAGGTGATCCGCCACTATCATGCCCGCCTCATCCCCCTTATCGTTCCGGTCACACTGCTCAGGCATTATATTTCCAGGTTCGAACAGGGCTCTCTCGGGGAGCAGACATATCTCAAGACGCACCCCGTCGAGCTTATGCTCCGTAACCATGGGTAACTGGTCAGCTGTTAGGCTGAAGGCTGACGTATAATTATCATCGCCCATGGTTTCTCTGCAGCCCGCCTCCTCCGCCAGAGCAGCCAGCCTCCTCCGCCAGAGCAGCCAGCCTCCTCCGCCAGAGCAGCCAAGGTTGCGGCGGCCGGGTGGCTGCGGCGGTCGGGTCGGTCTATCTACCTGCGTAGTTATACCGTTGCAATATTCCGGGGATGCGTTAATATTTATTACAGAAATTGAGAAAAACCGCCGGAATGGGGAGGATGGGTCATGAAGTCAGGCATTATTGGCGCGGCATTGCTGCTCTGCACGATGGCTGCGGTGATGGTGGCGCATACCACGGCTGAACAGCAGAAGCCCGGTCAGATCCGGGTCTATTCGGTGGAGAAAAAGGGATATGTCATGACTGACCGGGTGATTAAGAGTGATGAAGAATGGCGCAGGCTGCTGACACCGGAACAGTTCCGGGTGACCCGCAAGAAAGGAACGGAGAAACCCTTTGCCAACGACTACTGGAACAATCACGATATGGGGGTTTACCGTTGCGTCTGCTGCGGGCTGGATCTGTTCAGCTCCGTCACCAAGTATGATTCCGGTACCGGTTGGCCGAGCTTTTCTGCGCCGGTAGCAAAGGAGAACATCCGTACCGAGAAGGACCGATCCTTTTTCCAGGTCCGCACCGAGGTTCTCTGCGCCCGCTGCGACGCCCACCTGGGCCATGTCTTCGACGACGGCCCGAAACCTTCCGGGCTCCGCTACTGCATGAACTCCGCAGCGCTGAAATTCATCAGGGAGAAGCAATAGCGGTCAGGGAGTTACTCAGGGTGTTAAACATGAATAAAAAATAGGGAACGGACAATTTGTCCGTTCCCTTTTTTTATGCTGCATGGGAAACCGTGAATTTCTTCCCGGCATTCCGTTAATTACATCATGCCGCCCATGCCGCCCATGCCGCCGCCCATGCCGCCGGGGGGCATACCACCACCCATGCCGCCTTCTTCTCTCGGCTTCTCGGCGATCATCGCCTCGGTGGTCAGCATGAGGCCGGCCACTGAAGAGGCGTTCTGCAGTGCGTAACGGGAAACCTTGGTCGGGTCGATGATGCCGGCCTTGATCAAGTCCGTGTAAACATCGTCTTGGGCGTCGTAGCCGAATGCATCTTTGCCGTTCTTCACCTTGTCCACCACGATGGAGCCGTCTACGCCGGCATTCTGGGCGATCTGACGGATCGGCTCCTCAAGGGCGCGCTTGATGACGTTGACGCCGAACTGCTGCTCGGTAGGAAGCTTGAGTCCATCGAGGGCAGGGAGGGCGCGGATGTAAGCGACGCCGCCGCCGGGGACGATTCCCTCGTCCACAGCCGCGCGGGTGGCGTGGAGGGCGTCCTCGACACGGGCCTTCTTCTCTTTCATTTCGGTTTCGGTAGCAGCCCCCACCTTGATCACGGCGACCCCGCCGACCAGCTTGGCGAGGCGCTCCTGGAGTTTCTCGCGGTCGTAGTCGCTGGTGGTCTCATCTGCCTGGGCGCGAATCAGCTTGACCCGTCCCTGGATGTCGGCTTCCTTGCCGCCGCCATCGATGATGGTGGTGTTGTCCTTATCTGTGACGACCTTCTTGGCCTGGCCGAGCATGTCGAAAGTGGTGTTCTCAAGCTTGAAGCCGACATCCTCGGAGATCACCTTGCCACCGGTAAGGATGGCGATGTCTTCAAGCATTGCCTTGCGGCGGTCGCCGAAGCCTGGGGCCTTGACGGCACAGATGTTGAGGACGCCGCGCAGCTTATTCACCACCAGGGTGGCAAGGGCCTCACCTTCGATATCCTCGGCGATGATGAGAAGCGGACGTCCGCTCTTGGCGGTCTGCTCGAGGATCGGCAGGAGGTCCTTCATGTTGGATATTTTCTTGTCGTGGATCAGGATGTTGACGTTCTCAAGGGTGGCTTCCATCCGCTCGGGATCGGTGACGAAATAGGGGGAGAGATAACCGCGGTCGAACTGCATCCCTTCCACGGTCTCGAGGGTGGTCTCCATCGCCTTTGCTTCCTCGACGGTGATGACCCCTTCCTTGCCGACCTTTTCCAGTGCCTGGGCGTTGTTGTCGCCGATGGTCTTGTCGTTGTTGGCGGAGATTGTCCCGACCTGGGCGATCTCCTTGTGGTCCTTGATCGGCTTGGAAATCTTCTGCAACTCCGCCACTACGGTTTCCACGGCCTTTTCAATCCCCCGCTTGATCTCCATCGGGTTGTGCCCGGCGGCGACCAGCTTGGCGCCCTGGGCGTAAATGGCCTGGGCAAGCACGGTGGCGGTGGTGGTGCCGTCACCGGCGACGTCCGAGGTCTTGGAGGCAACCTCTTTAACGAGCTGCGCCCCCATGTTCTCGAACTTGTCCTCCAGTTCGATCTCCTTGGCGACGGTAACGCCATCCTTTGTGATGAGCGGTGAGCCGAACATCTTATCGATGACGACGTTGCGCCCTTTCGGCCCGAGAGTGACCTTAACGGCTCCGGCAAGGGCATTGACGCCTTTCAGGATGGCGTTTCTCCCTTCCTGGTCGAATTTGATTATCTTAGCTGCCATGTCTTTATATCCTCCTTGTTTTTACCTTCATTATTGAAATATTCGCGATACTGTGAAAACCAGGGACGGTTTACGTGCTGCGTGCCGGGTGCAATAAAAGAAAAGCCTTAAGCTTAACCACCACACGCCGAGAAAAGCAGAACTTTTAGGATGTTCCCTATTCAATGATGCCGAGGATGTCGTCTTCCCTCATTATGAGGTATTCATCTGCCTCAACCTTAACTTCGTTGCCGGAATATTTGCCGAAAAGCACCTTGTCTCCCGGTTTCACGTCAAGGGGAATGACCTTGCCGTCTTCGCCCCTCTTGCCTTTGCCGACGCTGACGACCTGCCCCATTACCGGTTTTTCCTTGGCAGTGTCGGGAATGTAGATGCCACCTGCGGTCTTTTCTTGCTCCTCGATCCTTTTAACGAGGATGCGGTCCTGTAACGGTCTGAGCTTCATCTTCTGTCTCTCCTTTCTGTCTTGTTGATGTAATTTTTTGATTTAAGTGCTCGATAAAATATTAGCACTCGTAACCGCTGAGTGCTAATCACTGCGACAATATAAACACCAAATCAATAAAAATCAAGTCAAGAATCAAAAATAATTTTTGCTTATTTCCCGGGGTGATAATTGTTTCCGGGCAAAAGGAGGAAAAAGGGCCTGAATCGCGGCATCACCGTTTTCTTTTTGCCAGCTCTTCCCTGGTGAATTTCTGGTAGAGGATTTCCCAATCCCTGCTGCCGGGTACCTTGGCCTGGGCGTAGGATGCAAGTTTATTTCTGACGGTCTGATCGACCTCCTCGGCCACGGCAAAGTAGGCTGTGATGGCGCTCTTAATACTGCCCAGCGCCCTTGCCTCGTCGGGAAAATCCGCCAGGTCATCCCGCCAGAGTTTCTCCAGAATCTTATGGCCAAGGTGGGAGATGCGGTCTTCGGAAATCGACATGGGGAACCTCATGAACTAAATTAGGTATAGGGGCTGATAAAACGAATTCGGAAAAAGCTCCAGATGCCAGGCGCGTAAAAAGCGGAGCGCGAGGCGTACCAGAGGTACGTTGAGCGTTACGCTTTGAAACGCAACGCCGCAGATGGACTTTTTACGGATTCGTCAGAGGACTATTTTCCGGTCTTTGGCCAGCTTCTCCTTTATCATCCGGAGCATCCTGTGCCGATCGATATCGGCGTTTCCTTGCATTGAGCGAAGGGTCTGTTCGAGGAGGCTCTCGGCATCCTTTTCCAGATCTTCTTCCACCCTGATGTCGGCCCTGACGGCCTCTTTTATAGCGGCAAGGATGACGCCCCGTTCTTTTTTCAAGATGATCAGGTCTGCTGCGGTCAGATCAGCCAGGACCTTTTCCGCCAGCCTGTCGATCTGGTCTTCC
>JBGPID010000158.1:0-6919 GCA_041484725.1 Geobacteraceae bacterium
AGTATGAAGTATTTCCAGGCGGCTTCGATGGCGGTTGGGGTCCTGTAAAGCGAAACCAGAAGAACCGTGGAGAGGGTCGCCAGTTCCATGGAGATCCAGAGGACGCCGAAATTGTTCGTCAAGAGGGCCAATAGCATGGCGAAAATGAAGAGCTGGTACATCGCATGGTAAAAACGCATCTTCCACCGCCCCACCCGCCCGTGCTCCCTTTCCACCCGCATGTACCTGCGACTGAAGATGGCGGTGGTCATGGAGACGAAGGAGGTGAGGACGGCCAGGTAAACGTTGAAGGCGTCAACGAAGAAGAACTTGTTGCCCGCCACTATCGGCCCGTGCAGATAGACCTGGAAGGCAAGGGCGGCTCCGGCGGCAAAGGTTGCGGCGGAGCCCGCGATGTTGATCTCGGGGGCGTACTTCCAGTCCCCCACAAAAACAAGGACCACGGCGAAAATGAGCGAGATGGTAAGAAGAATAAGGAGTATCACTTAGTCTTCCTCCTTGAGCTTGGCCATCTGCGCCACGTCGAGGGTGTCGAAGGTGGTGCTGATGTGGAAGAAGAAGATCCCGAAGATAAAGGCGGCAATCAGGAGGTCCAGGGCCACCCCGAGTTCCACGACCATCGGCATGCCGTAAGTGGCGCTGGTGGCCGCGAAAAAAAGGCCGTTTTCCATGGCGAGAAAGCCGATTATCTGGGTAACTGCGTGACTCCGTGTAACCATCATCAACAGCCCGAGCATTACGGTCGCCAGGGCCACGGCCAAGGTCGAACGGGTGACGAGGGTCGAGAGATGGGTTATCGGGGAGGTAAGATGATAGGAAAATATCACCAGCGCGATGCCGATAAGCATTGTTCCCGGTATATTCACCAGCGACTCAATCTCCCTCTTGATCTCCAGTTTCCGCATCAGGGCATAGAGGATATAGGGGAGAAGGACGACCTTGATCGCCAGTGTCAGTACCGAGGAGATAAAGAGATGATGCACCCCCGTCACATACCCGACTATCGCCGTGCTCAGGGAGAGAAAGAAACCCTGCCAGGCAAACAGGTGCAGAAGCCCCAGTATCCTCCGCTGGATCAACAGGCCGAAGGCGGTAAGTAGGATAAGCGCCGCCAGGACACTGTTGATCTGGGCGGCTATTGGTAAGGTCATATCTATTACTCCAGGATAAAGAAGGATAACATCCCGAGTGTCGCGAATAAAAAGGCGCTTCCCAGATATTCCGTAAGCCTGAAAAGCCGCACCTTCGCTAGTCCCGTCTCGATCAGGACCAGGATGACCCCGCCAACGGCCAGTTTACAGAGAAGAAATACCACACCGGCCAGCATCCCTGCCGGATCATCCGTGGCGGCAATACCCCAGGGGCAGAAGATGGCAATCCCCAGCGCCGAATAGATGAAGAGCTTCATCATCCCGGCCCATTCGATCAGGGCAAGGTGGCGGCCGGAATATTCGAGGATCATCGCCTCATGGATCATCGTCAGTTCCAGGTGGGTCGCCGGATTGTCGACCGGAACCCGCCCCGTTTCGGTAAGATGAACCATGATGAAGGCCAGGAGCGCAAAGGCGAGCGACGGCCTGAGAACAAATTGACCATGGGCCATGACCTGCACCATATGGGTGAGAGAGGTGGAATTGGCCGCCAGGGAGACGGTAAAAACCGCCATGAGCATGGCCGGCTCAGCCAGGGAGGCGATCGTCATCTCCCGGCTCGATCCCATCCCGCCAAAGGCAGTGCCGATATCCATCCCCGCCAGGGCGGTGAAAAACCTGATAATAGCAAAAAGCATGACCAGGGCGATGACATCGGCAGTGGCGGCAAGAGGGAGGTCGATGGAGATGAGGGGGATGATCCCCCCGATCATGACGGTAACACCGAAAACGATGTAGGGGGTGAAGCGGAATATCCACGAGGCGTTCTCCGCCAGGATCACTTCCTTGGAGAAGAGCTTCATGATGTCCCGGTAGGGCTGGAATATTCCCGCATAGGTGCGCCCCTGCATGCGGCACTTGACCGTTTTTATCCATCCCGTAAAGGCAGGGGCCGCCAGGAGAAGGATAAGGAGTTGGAGAGCCTCGGTAATAAAAGAAGAAAAATCTATCATCCCAGAAACACCAGTAGCACGATTATGGTTACAAACGAGTAGATGAGATAAACCTGAATCCTCCCCTGCTGGAGGTTCCCTACAATTCTTGCAATTAAGAAGGCAACATCCCCGACCGGTTCATAGAGCCAGGTCCAGAAGCGGTCCCTGACCCTGAGTCGGTAGCGCAGCCGCTCCGGATAGGCGGGATGCCTGACCGGCTGGACCGCCTCCGACTCCTCACGTATATGGAAGAGAAAACCGAAAATGCGCCGGATCGGCATGGAAAAGGAGGTGGCATTATACTGCATCCTTGCAGTGATGCGCGCGAAGCCGCAGTCCCAGGCCGGCACCCGATGGATGGCCGTTTTTTTCGTATGGAGCAGGAGGTAGGTGACGAGGACGACGGCAAGGATGCCGATGAAGACGTTGAAGCCGGAGTATGAGGCCCGCTCGTGGGCATAAGGGGTAAGCCACATCCAGCCGAACTTGCCCGCACTGGTCGCTATCTTCCCTCCCACGAGCTTTTCTGCAAGTATATCCATCCAGTTTATGACGACTGTCGGGAATATCCCCAGGCAAAAGCAGGTTATTGCGGCCAGCAGCATCCCGACCCGCATGTGCCAGTCGACCTCATGAACCCCTTGAATGGAGGTATTACCACGCCAATGCCCGAGGAACGTCACCCCGAACGCCTTAACGAAACAGGCGGCGGCGAGCGCCCCGGTAAGCGCGAGAAGGGCGGCCCCCAGGGGGATAAGGAGGCTCAGGATGGGGCGATGGAGGGCCGGCGACAAGAGAAAGGCCTGGAACGTGAGCCATTCGGAGACAAAGCCGTTGAACGGCGGAAGCGCCGCGATGGAGACGCAGCCGATGAGAAATAATGCCGCGGTCCACGGCATTTTGTGGATCAAGCCCCCCATCTCCTCCATGTTCCGTTCGTGGGTCGCATGGAGCACGGCCCCCGCCCCCATGAAGAGGAGCCCCTTGAACATGGCATGGTTCAGCGTGTGGTAGAGCGCGGCGATCAGGGCCAGGGCGGCGAGAACCGGGAGATGGAAGGTGGTGAAGATCATGGCAAGGCCGAGGCCGATCAGGATGATGCCGATATTTTCCACCGAATGGTAGGCGAGCAACCTCTTCAGATCATGCTGCATGAGGGCGTAGAGGACCCCCAGAACGGCCGATATGAGGCCCAGGGCAAGCACAATCCCCCCCCACCACCAGGGGTAGACCTTAAGAAAATCAAAAGTTATTCGGACGATGCCGTAGATGGAGGTCTTCAGCATGACCCCGCTCATCAGCGCGGAGACATTGGACGGCGCCACCGGATGCGCCTCGGGCAGCCAGACATGGAGCGGGATCACCCCCGCCTTGGCGGCAAACCCGAAGAAGGAAAGGAAAAAGGCCGCCGTTGCCCAGCCGACCGGATAGGTAGTGGCGCGCATCGAGGCGAATGTATATCCTTGAAAACTCTCGAAACCGTTTGCCAGCCCCGCCATCACCCCGAAGGAGAGGAGGATGGCGATGGCCCCCACGTGGGCGATAACGAGGTAGAGATACGCCGCCCGGCGGTTTTCCGCCTTTTCATCCTCATACATGACCAGAAAGTATGACGAGGCGGCCATCAGCTCCCAGGCGACCAGGAAGAAAAAGGCATCGTCCGCCAGGACGACGAGAAACATGCCGACAATGAAGAGGGAGTAAAAGATCACAAACCGGACAATCGACCGGTTGGCTGAAAAACCCTGTACATAGCCGATGGAATATATCGAGACGAAAAAGGCGAGAAGGCCGATGACACAGAGGAAGAAACCGGCCAGAGGGTCGAGCCTGAGATGGAAAGGGAGGTCCGGAAGTCCCATCTGCAGGATCGCGGAGGTATTGGATCCGTACTGTACCGCAAGAACACCGGCGACGACCGCTGCCAGGGATGCGACAGCAGTGATGGTAAAGGATAGATGTATGGTTAATCGGCGTGACCTTGCGCAGCAGGGGGCCAGGATGACCGGGGAGAACATGAGGAATATGGATATTATGGCAATATCAAAAGGGGGCATCAACTAGATCCTTTCACCCATGCATCGCATAAAATACCTCTTTCCGCATCCTTTCCCGAGACCCGGCATTACAGCCTGATTATAACGACATGAAAACCAAATTATACCAATAGTACAATTAACAGGTCCGAAAAAATAAACATATAACCCTAATACATATTCCGCTTCAAGACAAGAAAAAAACTTTTCAGATAAATAGTATTGACATTGGGGTGAATGCGGTTTATAAATTAATCATCCTCGTTTAATCCATAGTTAGACCTCTAACAATTCATTCCAAACGATATTACGGAAACCTCTCAAGTATTAAAAATACTTCTTTGATACATTGACCTGATAAGTACGGGACATCATTTCCTCAGCATGTCTGCAAATTAACTATCCTTAATAACCTCCAACCTCCGCTTGCGGCTAGCTCGATTTACGGAATTATTCTTATACGGCATCACTCAGGAGAACCGATGAATTTACAGGAATTAAAAGGCAAAAAAATAAACGAATTGACGGCCATTGCCAAAGGGCTCAACATCGAGGGGGCTTCCAGTCTGCGCAAGCAGGACATGATCTTCGCCATCCTCAACGCCCAGACGGAAAAAAATGGCATGATCTTCGGCGAAGGTGTGCTGGAGACCCTCCCCGACGGTTTCGGTTTTCTTCGGGCGCCTGACTACAACTACCTGCCAGGTCCCGATGACATATATGTATCTCCCAGTCAGATCCGCCGCTTCAACCTCCATACCGGCGACACCGTTTCGGGCCAGATCCGGCCTCCCAAGGAAGGGGAGCGCTATTTTGCCCTGTTGAAAGTGGAATTAGTCAACTATGAGTCACCCGAAGTAGCCAGGGACAAGATTCTTTTCGACAACCTGACTCCCCTCTATCCCATGGAGAAGCTGAAACTGGAGACAAGCTCGGAGAATATGTCGACCCGGGTGATGGAGCTGATCGCTCCCATCGGCAAGGGGCAGCGCGGCCTGATCGTCGCCCCTCCCCGCACCGGCAAGACCATGCTCATTCAGAATATCGCCAACTCCATCGCGGAAAACCATCCCGAGGTATTCCTCATTGTCCTCCTCATCGACGAGCGTCCCGAAGAGGTGACCGACATGCAGCGTTCCGTGAAAGGAGAGGTGATTTCCTCGACCTTCGATGAACCGGCCTCGCGGCATATTCAAGTGGCGGAGATGGTCATCGAAAAGGCCAAGCGCCTCGTGGAGCACAAGCGGGACGTGGTGATCCTCCTCGACTCCATAACCAGGCTCGCCCGCGCATACAATACAGTGATCCCACCCTCCGGCAAGATACTTTCCGGAGGTGTCGATTCCAATGCGCTCCATAAACCGAAGCGGTTTTTCGGGGCGGCCCGCAATATCGAGGAAGGGGGATCGCTCACCATCATCGCCACTGCCCTGGTCGACACCGGCAGCAAAATGGACGAGGTAATATTCGAGGAGTTCAAGGGTACCGGCAACATGGAACTTCACCTGGACCGCAAGCTGGTGGAAAAGCGGACATTCCCGGCCATCGACATGAACAAGTCCGGCACCAGGAAAGAGGAACTGCTTATTGACAAGGCATCTCTAAACAGGATCTGGATATTGCGCAAGGTGCTTCACCCCATGAACGTGGTGGACAGTATGGAGTTTCTCATCGACAAGCTTTCCGAAACCAAGTCCAACCAGGCATTTCTTGACTCCATGAGCAAGGGGTAGGAAAACCGTCGGCATTCGGCGTGCCGGGCCATTTTTATCACTCGCAATATGCGAAAACCGGATGTAGCAGCGACCGGCAAAAATGTCTTGATAAAATATTACGGAAATGCTAACTATATTAAATTCGAATGGTCATCAAGTGTAGCAGGGGCTATTCCCCGCTCAAGGAGGAAGATATGAAAGAAGGTATTCATCCCAAATATACGGAAATAACCGTAAAGTGCCTCTGCGGCAATACATTTCAGACCCGGTCCACCAAGTCGGAGATTTCTACTGAAATATGCTCCGCCTGCCACCCGTTTTTTACCGGCAAGCAGAAGCTGATCGATACGGCCGGCCGGGTGGAGAGGTTCAAAAAGAGATACGGCATGTAACAAGCCCCATGGCTTGCAGGTTAATAAAGGGGATTTTGTCGATGGCGAAATCCCCTTATCTGTTTTCGCAATAACACTAATTTACCGCAAACTTTGCATTTATCTTCAGGATTTGCTGTGACTTGGCTGAAGTCATTGCCCAATGGACAGCCCGATGCTGTCAGCTTCTTCTTTGCGAATGCCTGGGGCGAATTCGCAGAGTCCGCGTCATCCATCTAACCCCTTGGTCTTGCGAAAATTCCATGTTTCAGGGGAAATGAGCTATTTATATGAAGGTTTCCCTTCTCCAATACACTCCTGATCCTGAGTTGACAGTGGCCCTCGCGGCGCGCCTCTGTTACTCTTCCACTGCCATCGATGAACTGAAGGACAAACTTTCCGGAACCGACATACGGAATTTCCTGGAAAAGATCATGGTCCTGGGCCATCAGTCGGTACTCGAACACGCCTCCTTCACGTTCGGAATCGACGGTATATCCAGGGCAACCAGCCATCAACTGGTCCGCCACCGTATAGCCTCATTCTCACAGCAGTCGCAGCGATATGTCTCGCACGAGCAGCGCTTTGCAGCCGTTGTCCCGCCAACAATCGCCGAGCGCCCGGAACTCCTGGAGCGTTTCGAGGCGGAGTTGACCTCGCTGCATAAAGCGTACGCCGAAATGCTTGCAGCGGGGGTTCCTGCTGAAGATG
>JBGPID010000159.1:0-6912 GCA_041484725.1 Geobacteraceae bacterium
CCGGAAACTCCGGGTGAGACACTACTAGTTTCCAATTCGGAAACGAGGGATTTTTCGTCTTGGCAAGGAAATCAAAGGATTGCGCGGAGGCGTACATCGGTACGCCGCACAAGCAAGCCCGAAGATTGACGCCGCCAGGGCGGAAAAGAACCGTTTCCGGATGGAAACAATTCTAGAGTGAAAAAAGAAAAGGGCTTCAGAAAGGATGGCCATGCGGTCGGATGAGCTTATCCGCCCCCATTGCATAAGAGCAGTAAAAGATTAAAAGGTATTTTATTCCATGTTTTTTGCCAAGTTTACAGCCTGATTTCTTATTGTCAACCCGCCGGTGTTTTATTTCAGGTCCCATATGTGTGGGAGTAAAATCGCCCTGACGCAAAAAAATCACCTTTCAGGTCCTGCAAAAAGTGGTAAAATGCCCGCCGGGTGTTTTCATCCCCCTTCAGGTGCTGTAGTTACTGCTGAACGAGGAGGTTTTTTGTGACCCTGAGCGATCTGATCGTTGATTATCTGGAGCAGTTCGGCGTGGAATACGTCTTCGGCGTCCCCGGCAGCCCGCTCGGCCCGCTCTTTGACGCCCTGTCACGCAGCGAAAGGCGGGGCGGCCCCCGCGCGGTCCTTACCCGTCATGAATCGGGAGCGGCCTTTATCGCCGACGGCTATGCCCGGACAAGCGGCAGGATCGGGGTTTGCTGTTCCACCACCGGCCCCGGCGCCACCAACCTGATAACCGGCGTCGCTTCCGCCTATGCCGAGCAGGTGCCGATGCTGGTCATCACCTCGCAGACCCGGATTGCCGATTTCAGCCGCGGCTGTTTCCAGGATTCTTCAGGGGACGGTGTAGACATCATGGGCATGTTCGACCACTGCACCCGCTTCAACTCTTTGGTCACACACCCCAGCCAGCTGGAATGGAAGCTCACCGCCGCCCTCACGGCCGCCCTGGGCAACCCCGGGGGGCCTGCCCACCTAAGCATTCCCGTCGATATCTTCGCCGCCGAGGCCGGCGGCCCCGCATCCTATCCCGGGCTGCACGCGCTCCTTAACGCAGTGGAGACTACCCTGGACTGTGCGGCGCTGGAGCGGCTCTGTGAGGAAGTGACTGCTGTCCTTGACCGCCAAGGCAGGGTCGCCCTGCTGGTCGGACACAGTTGTCTGGGAGCAGGCAAAGAGATCACCCGCTTCGCGGAACTGGCCGGTGCAGCGATGGTCACCACACCGCGCGGCAAACCGGTCATCAATCCCTATCATCCGCTGGCGGCCGGGGTGTTCGGCTGTTCCGGGCATCTCTCGGCCCGCCGGGCGCTGGCGGATGAGACGGTGCAGCTTATCCTGGCGGTTGGCACCAATCTGGGGGAATGGTCAACCAGCAAATGGGACCCGCTGCTGATGAACAACAGGCTTGTCCACATTCACAGCGACCCCGCCTGCTTTGCCCGTTCGCCCATGGCGAGACTGCATGTAACCGGGAAAATCAAAACCATTTTTGCCCGGTTGACGGATCAACTTGAAGGGCTTAAGCGCTCAGGTAAACTGACACTCGCCGCCACCGCAGCCGGGACTCAGGACGCCGCGGCGCGGGCCTGCTATCTGCCGGCAAATATCACCGTGCATAACCGCGCCAACTGCCAACCGGCCGTTGACGGTGATCTCCTCAAGACCCCCCAGCTCTTTCCCGAACTGATCCGCCGTCTCCCCCGGGAGGCCCGCTTTTTCATCGACAACAGCAACAGCGTCCCCTGGTCGATACACTACTTCTTCCATCCACGGCCGGAGGCCTACCACCTCTCCATCGAGTTCGCCACCATGGCCTGGGCAGTAGGCGCGGCCATCGGCAGCGCATTCGCCGATCGCCGGGCCCCTTCGGTCTGCATCACCGGAGACGGCTGCTACCTGATGAGCAGCCAGGAGATCACCGTGGCAATGGAACAAAGACTGCCGGTAATCTTCGTGGTGCTGAACGACCGTGCCTACGGCCTCATCAGACACGGTCATCGACTGACGGGAAAGGAAAAGGTGGAATTCGCCATTCCAGCCGTCGATTTCGCCATGATGGCCAGAGCCACCGGCGCACACTCCCATACCATCCGCGAGGCAAAAGACCTGGAGCAGATCGACTGGCAGGAGCTTTCACTTCACCAGGGTCCTACGCTCCTGGATGTGCTGATAGATCCGGAAGAAAAGCCGCCGCTTGCCATGGGATAACAGATCACGACAACCGCCGCAAATCAGGAAATCTGTGTTATAATGTTCCATCCAGACAACAACGGATAAGCTGCCGGAAGAAAGGATCTGTCATGGAAGAACGACTCACTGAACTGGAACTCCGCTCCATGCACCAGGAGCGGTCGCTCCAGGAACTGTTCGACACGGTGTTCGCCCAGCAGAAGACAATCGACCGGCTCGAACGGGAGATGGAACAGATGCGGGAGCAGGTGGAAATGGCCCTTCCCTCCCTGGTCGAGCGGCCGGAGGACGAGGAGCCGCCGCCGCATTACTGAAGATAACCCTGGCCCCTGGAACGATAGTCAGTAGTCGATACCCGGCTGGGGATCGATCCCCTTGCGGAAGGCATGCTTGATCTCATGGATTTCGCTGACCGTGTCGGCCAGCTCGATCACCTGCGGGTGGGCATCGCGGCCGGTAAGGACCAGATGCATCAGGGGTGGCTTGCGGCGGACTATTTCCAGCAGCTGTTCCAGGTCGACGAGCTTGAGCTTGAGGGCGTTGTTGATCTCATCGAGGATGATGAGGTCGAACCCGCCGGAATTCATCTTCTCGTGGACCAGGTCGATGGCGTCCTGGGCGTTGGCCCGGTGCTCGGCCCACGGATAGGGGTTCCCGCGGATGCCGCAGAATCCCTTGCCGGTTGCAAAGAGCTCGATTGCGCAATCCATCTTCCGGATTCCGTCCCACTCCCCGGCATAAAGGTCTCCCTTCATGAACTGGATGATGCAGACTTTCATCCCGTGGCCGCATGCGCGCACCGCCATTCCGAGGGCCGCCGTGGTCTTCCCCTTGCCCGGGCCGGTGATCACCACGATCAGTCCCTTTCGTTCCTTCGGTTCGATCCTGTCGATCCTGTCAGGTTTTGTGCCTCTTTTGGGCATGATCGGAAACCTCGTTTAAGCTACGGATTACATGTTCAAGTGTATCCTCTTCTCGGCAAATGTCCAATGGGAAGGGGAAGAGAAGCCGCTCGCCTGTAGTAGAATGTATATCCCTTAATACCAGACGAAAGAGGAGCAGCAATGGCAGTCAACGGAGAAGAGCAGAACAACATTATCCGCGACATCATCGATGAAACCGGGCTTAAGGCCTTTCAGGTGGAACAGACCGCAACACTTCTGCGGGAGGGGGCCACGGTCCCATTCATCGCCCGCTATCGCAAGGAGCAGACCGGCGAACTGGACGAGGTGCAGATCCGCACCATCGAGGAGCGCTTCACCTATTTCACCGAACTGGAGGAACGCAAGGGCACCATCCTCAACACCATCGGGGAACAGGGGAAGCTGACCGAGGAGCTGCGCCAGCGCATCGAGGAGTCGCGCCTGAAGACCGAGGTGGAGGACCTCTACCTCCCGTACAGGCCCAAGCGCCGCACCAAGGCCACCATCGCCCGCGAACGTGGGCTGGAGCCGCTCGCCGACATCATCGCGGCCCAGGAGCTTAAAATCGGGACGCCGGAGGAGGCCGCCCTCCCCTTCGTGGACCCGGCAAAAGAGGTCCCGGACGCGGCCGCCGCGCTGGCAGGGGCCGGGCATATCCTGGCCGAACGTCTGGCGGACGATGCCGATGCCCGCGCCATCACCCGCCGCCTGACCTGGGAAGAGGGGGTTATGGCTGCGCGGGTGGCTGGCGACAAGAAGGGGCAGGTCACCAAATTCGAGATGTACTACGACTACCAGGAGCCGCTTAAGAGTGTCCCCTCCCATCGCACGCTGGCCATGCGCCGCGGCGAGAAGGAGGAGGTGCTCTTCCTCTCCGTCATCGCCCCGGTGGAGCAGATCCAGGCCGGGCTGAAGGCCCGCCTGATCCGGGGGAAGAGCATCTTCAGAGATCTGCTCGATGATGTTGCCGAGGACGCCTATAAGCGTCTGATCGCCCCCTCCATCGAGGTTGAGTTGCGGCTCGAGGCCAAACACCTTGCCGACGAGGCCGCCATCCGGGTCTTTGCCCGGAACCTGCGCAACCTGCTGCTGGCCCCGCCGGCAGGGGGGAATCGGGTGCTGGGGATCGATCCCGGCCTGCGCACCGGCTCCAAGCTGGCGGCCGTGGACGGCACCGGCCGTTTCCTGGAGCATGTCACCATCTACCCCCATACCGGCGCGGGGCGTATCCCCCAGGCCAGACAGGATCTGCTGCGGCTGGTGGAGACGCACGCCATCGAGATGATCGCCATCGGCAACGGCACCGCCGGCCGGGAGATGGAGCTATTCACCCGGGAGACCTTGTCTGGGGCGGGATGGCGCCTCCCTATAGTGATGGTCAGCGAGGCCGGGGCCAGCGTCTATTCCGCCTCGGAGATCGCACGCGAGGAGTTCCCCGAACTCGACCTGACCGTGCGGGGGGCCATCTCCATCGCCCGCCGCCTGCAGGACCCCCTGGCCGAACTGGTCAAGGTCGATCCCAAGAGCATCGGCGTGGGACAGTATCAGCACGACGTGAATCAGGCCATGCTGAAGAAGTCCCTGGACGACGTGGTGGAGTCATGCGTCAACTTCGTGGGGGTAGACCTGAACACCGCCTCCTGGGCGCTGCTCGCCTATGTCTCCGGTCTGGGGCCGGCTCTGGCCAAGGGAATCGCCCGCTATCGCGACGAGAACGGCGCTTTCCCCACCCGCAAGGCGTTGCTCAAGGTGCCGCGCTTCGGGGCCAAGGCCTTCGAGCAGGCGGCCGGCTTCCTCCGTATCCGCGACGGCCTGCATCCCCTGGACAACACCGCCGTGCACCCCGAGCGCTACCTCCTGGTGGAGGCGATGGCCGCCGACCTGGGGGTGACACTGGCAGAGCTGGCCGCCGATCCGGCCCTGGCGGGGAAGATCGACCTGAAACGCTACGTGAGCGACGAGGTCGGCCTGCCGACCCTGCGCGACATCATGGAGGAGCTGAAAAAGCCGGGCCGTGACCCGCGCAGCCAGTTCCAGACCGCCTCGTTCCGGGACGACATCCGCGAGATCGCCGATCTCAGTGAAGGGATGATCCTTCAGGGGGTGGTGACCAACGTCACCGCCTTCGGCGCCTTCGTGGATATCGGCGTGCACCAGGACGGCCTGGTGCACGTAAGCCACCTGGCGCAGCGCTTCGTTAAGGACCCTAATGACGCGGTGCGGGTGGGAGATCTGGTCAAGGTCAAGGTGCTGTCTGCCGATCCCCAGCGCAAGCGGATCGCCCTCTCCATCAAGGAGGCGGAACCGGGCGGCGCGCCGAAACCCGAAGGGGCCGGGCTGGAGCAAGGGAAGCCGTCCGCAGCGGCCGGGCTGGACCTGGGCGCCCTGGAGCGCGCCGGTTTCCGGGTGAAGCGGAGATAGCAGAGAAAAATGGGGTAGCTCCTTGAAATGGGATTCTTCACATAGAATCATAAGGTTGCATCTATTAATTAAACTTTCTTGCTATTTAGGATTGTTTGTAGCATAATAATAACGATAATAGGCCGCATAAATAACAGCGACGAATTGTTGTAACCCTCTGATAGCGTAGTTATCCTCTTATTTCCGCAGATATTGTTATTCAAACAAAGAGGCAGGTGTCAATGATAATCAAAGTCGGAATCTTTGTAAGTCACATAGGCGCCATGGAGTGGGGCACCGGTAAGGTGCTGGAAGTTTCAAAAGCCATGGCGACAATCGGGTTTAACGACGGCAAGAGCCGTAAAATCGCCGCCACACATTACAGTTCCCTGCAAATGGCCGATGCAGCTTCCTATTCGCCTCCCGTCAAGGCGGCGCCGGCGGTGAAAACCGCTTCAGCCGCCAAGAAAACCAAAAAGAAGATTTAGCTTTTGCCGGCGTATGTTTCTGCCTGAAGAGGGCAACCCGGTCTCCCTGACTGGCGGGATTGTATCCATGGAATCGGGCCTGACGACTATTCAAGTCTCCTCCTTCCACCTACCGGCACTGCAGGCCGATTCTCAGATTCTCAAGATTCTTCCTCATAAGTGAAATGAATGTAACCCCCCTGGCAAGGTCGTCCCGGCTTATGTTATGGGAGCCGTGGAGCAGCAGGACCGTTGCACCGGTTTCTCTGGCAATGGTTTCAGCGCTGCGGGTGGAGAGGAGCTCTTCACTGTAAACATATTTTAGCCCATTCGCGCGCATCAGTTTAACGAGATCGGCCAGTTTGCCGGGGGTCGGTTCGGCGTCGGCATTGACGGCAGATGCGGACTGATACTGAAGCCCGTAACGCCTGGCCAGGTATCCGAAGGCGTAATGCCCGCCATGCAGGAATACCCGTTTGCCGCAGCCGGCAAGTTCCGCCCTGTATTCATCGTCCAGTTTTGTCAACTCTGCCTTGTATGCAGCGGCCCTGGCGGTATAGTAATCCCTGTTGGCGGGGTCTTTGGCGACCATTCCCACCAGGATATTGTCCACCATGATCCGGGCATTCGCGAAGTCAAGCCAGATATGCGGGTCCATGCCGCCGTGGTGGTGGTGATCGCCATGCTCCGCTTCCTCCCCCTCTTCTTCGGGACCGGCCTTGAGTAACGTCACCCCCTTGCTGGTGTCGATTATCGTAATGTCGTGTGTCGGCAGGCCGTTTAGGAAGCTCTTTGCCCACGGCTCCATATACTCGTTGGTGAAGACGAAGATGTCCGCCTTGTTCACCTTCATGACATCCGCCGGTTTCGGCTCGAAGGTGTGCGGCTCGATTCCCGGAGGTAGGAGCAGGGATACTTCAACCTTCTCTCCGCCG
>JBGPID010000160.1:0-6903 GCA_041484725.1 Geobacteraceae bacterium
CATTCCCCGGAATTGAGCTCTTTTTCGCGGAAAATGGCCAGATCGGTCTGGAACTGTACAAGAAACACGCTCCGGACATCGTCATAACCGACGTCCAGATGCCGGTCCTGGACGGCATCCGGATGGCCGGCGTAATCAAGGTCATCAATCCCGAAACCATCATTATCATCGTCTCTGCATACAGTGACACACGTTTCATGCTGAACGCCATCGAGATCGGCATTAATTACTATGTAATGAAACCGATCGAACAGCAAAAACTCATCTCAATAATTGAAAAAAGCATCTCGGGAATCATTCTTCTATGGAAGGTCAGAGAACAGGAGGCTGAAATACAGCGACTTGCCTCCTTTACACAGATAAACCCGAATCCGGTTATAGAGACAGATACATCGGGAAAGATTACATATTATAACGAGGCGGCCGGAAAAACAATCAGGAGCATTGTCAATAGCGAAGAAGTAACCCTTTTTCTCCCTGCGGATCTGCAGGAAATACTGCAGCTGTTCCAAAAAAAGGAGGCAACCCAGTGTTATCGGGAAGTTGATATAAATAGTGCGTGTTTTGGAGAAAATATATATTTCGCGGAGCAGTTCAAGACCGTGCGTATCTATGCCACGGACATCACCAAGCGCAAGAAGGTGGAGGAGTCACTCAAGGAGAGCGAGGAAAGTTACCGCAGCCTGGTTGAGCTTTCTCCCGTTGCCATATATATCCAGATCGAAGGCAGGATCGTCTACGCTAACCCCACAGGGGCGCAGCTCCTCGGCGCACAACTGCCCGAAGAGCTGTACGGCAGGGGAGTGCTCGACTTCCTGCACCCGGATAGCCGGAATATTCTCCAGCAGCGAATGAGTCAGGTTCGACAGACAGAAAAAGTTATTCCTCTGGAAGAGTTGCTGATCGTCAGACTGGACGGCTCGACTGCGCCTGTCGAAGTGGCCGCCATCCCCTTCACCTATCGAGGTAGAAGAGCCGTCCAGGTCATTGCCCGTGACATCAGCGAAAGGAAGAAGATGCAGGATGAGCTGCTCAAGGCCCAGAAGCTTGAATCCCTGGGGGTGCTGGCCGGGGGGATTGCCCACGATTTCAACAATATGCTTACCGGCATCCTCGGCAATCTATCGTTGGCCCGGTTGCAAGTCGGTCCCGATCATGGCATCGCCAGGCGTCTCGAAGAGTCTGAAAAAGCCGCCATCCAGGCAAGCAAGCTGACCCAGCAACTCCTGACATTCGCGCGCGGAGGCGAACCGATCAAAAAGCTCATCGCTCCCTCTCCCCTGATCAGGGAGGCCGCATCATTCTTCTTGCGCGGCTCCAATGTCAGAAGCGTCATTGATCTTCCGGATGACCTCTGGTGCGTGGAGGCGGACGGGGGACAGCTCAACCAGGCGCTGCACAACACCCTGATAAACGCCGCTCAGGCCATGCCCGGCGGCGGAGACGTGTCGATCCGGGCCGTGAACGAGACGCTTAAGGCAGAGAATCCGCACCACCTGCCGCAAGGGGATTACATCAGGATCACCATCGAGGACCACGGCTGCGGCATATCCGAGGAGAACATTACAAAAATATTCGACCCCTATTTCACTACAAAGCCCCAGGGGAGCGGTCTGGGACTCGCATCGGTCTATTCCATCGTCAGGAAGCACGGCGGGACCGTGGAGGTATTCTCCGCAACAGGAGTGGGGAGCACCTTCACGATCCACCTCCCCGCCTTGCCCGGCAGGCGGCCGGAAGGCGCCGTGGTTAAGGATGCTGTTTTGCCTGCGGCGAGCGGCCGGCTCCTGATCATGGACGACGAGGATTTCGTCCGTGAGATTGCAAGCGATATCCTCGAGTTCATCGGCTATGAGGTGGAGAGCTGCTCCGACGGCAGGGAGGCTATCGAGCGTTTTCGCACGGCACGGGACAGCAAGGCTCCCTTCGATGCCGTCATCCTTGACCTGACAGTCCCCGGCGGCATGGGGGGCAAGGAGGCGGCACCTCTTCTCCTGGAGATAGACCCATATGCCGTGCTGATCGTCTCCAGCGGCTATTCGAGCGACCCGGTCATCGCCAACCACCGTCAGTACGGCTTCAGCGGCGCAATCTCCAAGCCGTTCGATGCCGACACGCTGGCCAGGGAACTGGAGAGACTGATACACAAGAGTCGCTGAGCATTGCCTGCCGTGCGCTCCCATGGGAAACCCGGGAAAAACGGGGCAACAAAAAATATTAGCGGGGCGCTTGACAAGCAAAAAAAGAAAGATAATATTTTCATAAACGGGAAGCTCTCTGAAAATCGCTCTGGGTTACAGGTAACAAACTGTTTAGGAACCTGACTATTAATCACAAATGGTTTCCGATTTCAGGCGCGGTGTGCAAATCCCCCCGAAGAGGGTAGCCTTAAGCGCCTTGTCGGAGGATGATAATATCGAGGTCAGTGACTCTGACGGAGTACGGTAATCTGGAGCGATGATTTGATTGGCGAAGCAGGGAATCACGCATGAAGGAGTATTTCCCATCCGCCAGGCGCGAATTGACCGCTTGAAAAAGGGAGATCACGGGAACTATCCGATTGGGTGATCGTGAAAGACATGCAATCCGGCATCCCGTAAGATCTTACCGGCGGATTTGCAAAAACATTCCTCTCCGGCGCCAATCAATAAGGAAGGCCCGCAGTCAGCATCTGCGGGCCTTTTTTCATTTGCCGCAACCGGTCACAGGTTGAAAGGCACTAAATATCCTAGAAAAAGCAGTTTCGCGCAAAGCACGCCAAGAACGCGCTTGTGCGCCATAGCGCTACAGCGCGCAGGCGCAAAGGAAAAACAACCAGTTATCAGGCTATAACCTTTTACCCTATTGGTTTACGTCTTTTTCTCTATAAGTATTTGATTTTCTTGCCACCTCCGCCAAAGCAGACTTGGCTGCGGCGGCCGGGTGCGACCTTTGCGACTTTGCGCGAGTTAATGCCGTTTTTAGGATTATTACTCCTGATCGCTTTCCAGTGAAAACGATACGGTAAACGCCGCTTTCTTCTCCCGGCCGCCATACGATATCTTCAACGGCAGCCGCACGCGCCCGTTGTCAAGGAGTTCCGGTTCACCTGCCATTTCGATCACCGGTTCCTCACCGTCGGCAGGAGCGGTTTCCCCGGCTTCCGCGGCAACAGCGGAAATCGTGGAGGAGTCGCCTTTGGCAACGCAAGAGGGCGTTTCCACGATGCGGGATTCTTCTCCCCTCCCGGCCATCGTGGCCGCAGAGAGGCCGGCGGGTGGTTCGGGCTCCTGCTCCAGATCCAGTCCGCTTTCCCGCAGGTTTTTCAGCACTGTTTTCATCAGGCCGAAGAGCGAATCGAGGACCCCTTCACCCTTTTTTGCGACAGCCGGCATGACGGTAAAGCAGCCGTAATTCAAGGCGTTCTCCATCTCATCCAGGGATAGTGCCGGATCTATGTCGTGCTTGTTGCACTGCAGGACACCGGGCAGGTCTTTGATACTCTTACCGTAACTTCTCATTATTTTCTTCAGGTTATCCAGACTTTCCAGGTTCGCCGTCATCCGTTCCGGTGCGGAATCCGCGACAAATACCACACCATCGGCCCCTTTCAGGACCATTTTCCATGCGCTGCTCCCTGTCACTTCCCCGATGATGGAATAGACGTGAAACCTGACGCTGTACCCCCCCACTTTGCCCTGACCGGCAGGTGTAAAGTCGAAAAACAGCATCCGGTCTTTCCCGACATTCATGGTTTTCAGCTTGCCGCGGTGTTCGGGTTTCAGTTTCCGGTAAATATAGTTCAGGTTGGTGGCCTTACCCGAGAATCCCGGACCATAAAAGACGAGTTTTGCGTTAATTTCGTGCTTCGCATGGTTAACCAGTGCCATGGGTCTCCCTCCGTTTATTGTTTCTTTTTGTTCAACAGTAATCTGCGCGCCTGGGTGGAAATAACCGTGGAAACATTTTTGCTCTTGGCCAGGGTGGCAATATCCTTATCCGTCAAAGTGGCCATGAACCGGAGAGCAGCCGGGAGCGGGGTCTTGCAATTCGTGACCAGGGCCTTGCGGATCTGGTAGTTCTTGAGCCACTCCTTGTTATTGCAAATGATCCGCATTATTTCTTCGTTTTGAACGTTGGATTTGGCAAAATCCAGGATTTCCGGCTCGGTGATCCGCGGATTTTTTATCACCGATCCGGATACCAGCTTGTTGTTGTCCTTGATCAGGAGCGTCCGCCATTCCTTGTCGCCGATAAGCGCCATCTTGATTTTTTCCGGAACCTCCATATTCTTGGAGAGTTGATACTTCGTGTTGAATTCCTCGCTCTCTTCATCCACTTCTTCGGTCTCTTCCATTGCTTCCGTATCCGCCTTCTCCGCCGCAGCATGGTCCGGCCCGGCTCCCCGGAGCACATCCCCTGCTCCCTCTACCCCCCTTTCCGCAAGGAATGCAAGGGTCTGGTTTTCGATTGCGGGATGGGAAACAAGTTTTGCCGCTATCGCCCGTTTCGGGTAGTGGAGACGGGCCAGCATTTCCAGAATCTTCGGGTGGGTGTCGAACGAGTCGGCAATGGCAAGCAGTTGCGATTCCGGCATGGCGGTCAGGCTCTTGATGGCCGTCCCCCGGACCTCGGGATCGGGGTCATGGCCCAGGAAAAACAGGAGCGTCGCCAGGTCGCCGCCGGAAACGGCAACTTCTCCCCGCGCCGCCTGCAGTTTCGTTTCCTTCGGTGTATCTTTCCTGACGAACTCCGCAGCGGCCGCACTCAATTTAAGTGTTACCTTTTCCGTCATATTACCTTCTTTTGCTGAGTTCAGGTCCCTGGACCTGATCCTGAACCTGATTTTCTACTTCCCGACCTTGATCACCTGGGCGACGATTCCCTGTTTTTCCAGACGGTGTGCTTCCTTCCGGGCTTTTTCGTCGCTGGGAAAAGAGCCTGCTGTCAGCTTGCTTATCTGGATCATAACATTGACTGTTTTTATGCCCAGTTTGACACCCTTGCCAACGAGACGCTTCTGTTCCGTGACAGCACCCCTTTCGTGCAGATATGAACCGCCATATACCGCATATCTGCCCTTTTCCTCCAAGATAAAGGCGCTGCCTGTAACCAGCTGCAGCTTCCGCAATTCCGCATCGGCTGATTTATGATTATCGAACTCCGCCAGGAAAAGCCGATGCATGATCTCGGGTTTTTTGATCTTCTGCGTGTCAACCTGCGCAATGCCGAGTTTTTCCAGTTTTGCCCGGGCCCTTTGCAATTCCCGCTCGTTCGCGAACTCACCGACCGCCAGGGTGTAGGCGCCTTGTTTCATTGTTTGCCGTGCCGCTCCGGCAGGTTTTGTCCCGGCTTCCTGCCCGGGTTTGGCAGAAGGCGCCGGAGCGGCGGCAGTCCTGGCCTGTACCACCTTTACCGGTTTTGCCTCTGTTCTCTCCGCCTTGGCAGACGGCTGTTGAGCAGGGGCGGCTGCCGGCTTGGCAACCGGGGTAGCTGCCGGCTTGGCAACCGGGGTAGCTGCCGGTTTGGCAGTCGGGGCGGCTACCGGCTTGGCACTCGGGGCGGCTGCCGGCTTGGCCCTGGTTGGCGCCGGCGGAGGAGCGGGTGTTTCCGTATTTGCCTGGGCGGGCTGTTTTTCCTCCGGCCTGGCCGCAGACGCCTGTTTTTCATCTCCCTTATCCGGTCGCGGCGGAAGAGGTCTCTTTATTGGGATGGACCGGACCGGGGCAGTCGTAGTTACCTGCTCTCGCGGCTTGATCAGACCGGTAAAAAAATAAAGATACCCGAAGAGAGCTGCCAGGACAAGGAGTACGATCAAGAGAAGTTGTTGACTGCTCCCCTTGGCACCGTTTGCTGGCTTCCCTTCCCCGATTTCCGGAAAATAATCTTTTGACAAGAAAGAACCCTCCTTTTAACGCATCGCAGCAACAGAACAGAGGCAAGGAATCAGATAATGATTTCCAGGGGTAACCATGTCATTTTGAAAACATGTGGAATCAGTGGCCGTTATTTTTAGCAGCCTCCGCCTCAGTGATGACTTTTTGCGCCAGATGGCTCGGCACTTCCTCGTAATGGGAGAACTCCATGGTAAACATGCCCCGGTCGCTGGTCATCGACTTCAGGTCATTGGCGTAGGTCAGGACCTCGGACATCGGCACCACCGCGCGGATGGCCTGGGAGTTGGCCTTCGGCTCCACCCCCACCACCTTGCCGCGCCGGGAGTTGAGATCGCCGATAACATCCCCCATGCACTCTTCCGGAACGGTGATCTTCATGTTCATGATCGGCTCCAGGATGACCACCTTGGCGGTCTCCATCGCCTTCTTGTAGGCCATGGAACCGGCAACCTTGAAGGCCATTTCCGAGGAGTCGACGGTATGGAAGGAGCCGTCGTAAACCGCGGCCTTGAAGTCCACCATCGGGTATCCGGCAAGGAAGCCGTCCTGGGAGGCCTCGAAGATCCCTTTATCAACCGCGGGTATGTACTGGCGGGGGATCACGCCGCCGACGATCTTGTCCTCATAAACGTAGCCGTCACCCCGGTTGAGAGGGGTGAACTCCACCCAGCAGTCACCGTACTGGCCGCGTCCGCCGCTCTGCTTCTTGTATTTTCCCTGGGCCTTGACGGTAGCCTTGAAAGTTTCCAGGTACGGCACCTTCTGGGTCTTCATCTCCACTTCGACCCCGAACTTGCGCTTCAGCTTCTCGATGATAACCTCCATATGGACCTGCCCCATCCCCGAGAGGATCAGCTCGCGGGTTTTCTCGTCCCGGCGCGACTGGATGGTCTGGTCCTCTTCCATGAGGCGCTGGAGCGCACCGTGGATCTTGTCCTCGTCGTTCTTGGTCTTCGGCTGGATAGCGTAGGAGATGACCGGTTGGGGGAGTTTTACCGGCTCATAGATGATCGGCTTATCCTTGGCG
>JBGPID010000161.1:0-6874 GCA_041484725.1 Geobacteraceae bacterium
AATTGCATATTGGGACCTCATCTATGGTTAAGAGCTCACTGAACGTGCTTTTCCAGCCCCTCGATGATCTCCGTAATCCTTTTGTGTTTCGTCTTCAGGCTCGCCCGGTTGACAATCAGCCGCGTGGTGATCTCGGCGATCGTCTCCACCTCCACCAGGCCGTTCTGCTTCAGGGTCTCGCCGGTGGAAACGAGATCGACGATCCGCTCCGACAGCCCCACGAGCGGCGCCAGCTCGATGGAGCCATAGAGTTTGATGATCTCAACCTGCACCCCCTTGCCGGTGAAATACTTTTCGGTGAAGTTGGGGTACTTGGTGGCGATGCGGATACTGGTCCACCCGGCCGGGTCGTCATCGCGGGAGAGTTCCGCCGGCTCCGCCACCACCATCCGACAGAAACCGAAGCGAAGGTCGAGGGGCTCGTACAGATCCTTCTCCTGCTCGAGCAGGGTGTCCTTGCCGACGATCCCCAGGTCGGCGCAACCATACTCCACATAGGTGGGAACGTCGGTGGCGCGGACGATCATGTAGCGCATCCGCTGCGCCCGGTTCTCGAAGATCAGCTTCCGCGTATCACCGAGAAGTTCAGAGCATGAGATGCCTATCTTCCCGAACAGCGCCACCGAATCCTGGAGAATGCGCCCCTTGGGGATGGCGATGGTTATAAAGTCAGTCACGGTTTTACCTTACGGATGTCGATTTTTATTCCTTCACCCTTTTTATATCCGCCCCCAGCCCCGCCAGCTTCTTCTCTATGGCCTCATAGCCCCGGTCCAGATGGTAGATGCGGGAGACCTCCGTGGTGTTTTCGGCGGCCAGCCCGGCCAGGATGAGGGATGCCGAGGCGCGCAGGTCGGTAGCCATCACCGGAGCGCCGGAAAGCTTCTTCACCCCCTTGATCGTGGCGGTGCTCCCCTCGACGGTTATGTCCGCGCCAAAGCGGAGCAACTCGGCTACGTGCATGAAACGATTCTCGAAGATATTTTCGCTGATTACGCTGGCCCCATCGGCGATGCACATAAGGGTCATGAACTGGGCCTGCATGTCGGTCGGAAATCCCGGATAGGGTCGGGTCTTGATATTGATGCTCCTGATCCGTTTCGGCCCCTTGACCCGCACAACATTATCCTTGTTGGTGATCTCCACCCCTGCGTCCTGAAGCTTGAAGACGAGGGCGTCCAGGTGCTCCGGCCTCATGTTGCGTATCCGTACGTCGCCGCCGGTGATCGCCGCGGCCACCATGAAAGTCCCCGCTTCGATCCGGTCGGGCATTACCGCATGAGCAACCGGCGCAAGTTCTTTCACCCCTTTGATACGGATGGTATCCGTGCCTGCCCCTTCGATCCGCGCCCCCATTCTGGTGAGGACATCGGCCAGATCGACGATCTCCGGCTCCCGGGCGGCGTTCTCCAGGATCGTTTCCCCCTTTGCGGTAACCGCCGCCATGAGCAGCTGTTCCGTCCCCCCGACCGTAGATATGTCGAAGTTGATCCGCGCCCCCTTGAGGCGCCGGGCCTTCGCCTCCACATAGCCATGGGTCAGGTTGATCTCCGCCCCGAGGGCCGCCAGTCCCTTCAGATGGAGGTTGATGGGGCGGGCGCCGATGGCGCAGCCACCGGGAAGAGAAACCCGCGCCTGCCCGAACCTGGCAAGAAGCGGCCCCAGAACAAGCACCGAGGCACGCATGGTCTTGACCAGTTCGTAGGTAGCCTCATGGTTGTTGACGTTAGTGGTATCTATCCTGACGATGTTGCCGTTCCCTTCTATCCGGGCGCCGAGACTCTCCAGCACCTTGATGGTAGTGTTGATGTCGCGCAGGAACGGCACATTGCTGATCACGTGAACCCCGGGGGCAAGTATGGTGGAGATGAAGATGGGTAGGGCGGCGTTCTTCGAACCGCTTACCGTCACCTCGCCGGTAAGCTTCTTCCCCCCCTTTATGATCAATTTATCCAATTTAAGACCCCTGTTTTTGAATATTCAACATGGGGACGCAATGAATTGCGCCCCTACACAATCCTCCCGCCCACAACCCGTTCGATTCCGGCAGGGTCCTTCGTCGTGAAGAGCTCTTCGAATCGGCCGGTTTGCGTGAAAAGTTCGAGGACCCTCTTTGCCTGGCCAATACCCACTTCGAACAGAAGCCAGCCGCCGGGATTCAGATGATCAGTGGCGTCGGGGATGATCGAGCGGTAGAAATCGAGACCGTCCACTCCGCCGTCCAGGGCTTCCCTTGGCTCAAAGTCCCGCACCTCCGGCTGGAGAGAGTCAAATTCCCCGGTCGGGATATAGGGTGGGTTGGAAACGATCATGTCAAAACAGACACCGTTGTATGGTTCAAACAGCGACCCCTGAACCAGGGTGACGTTAACCCCGTGTTTAGCGGCATTCCTCTTTGCCAGTGTCAGTGCGTCCGCCGACTGCTCAACCCCGCATACCTGGGAACCGGGGAGTTTTAGCGCCAGGGTTACGGCGATGCAGCCGCTCCCGACGCCGATATCGAGGATCTTTATCGCGTCTTTGCTTCTCTTTACAGCCTCCGCAAGCAGGGTTTCGGTATCGCAGCGCGGGATCAGGGCCGCCGGGCTTACCTCGAAATCCAGTTCCATGAACTCCTGGGAGCCGAGGATATACTGGAGCGGTTCGCGTCTGGCCCGTCTGGCGATCATCCCTCGATAAACGGCCAGCTCGGTCTCTGTCAACGGCTTGTCGAAATTGACATAGAGGCCAACCCGGTCGAGGCCCAAGGCAGCAGAGAGGAGCCATTCCGACTCCAGACGGGCGTTTTCGACCCCCTTCCCGGCCAGGTAATTCTTGGTCCAGGCGAGGATATTCAGAACCGTCCATGTCTCTGTTGACATTGAAATTCCAAGATTCAAATCTCAAATCCCAACCGATTGGAATTTGGAGTTTAACTTCAGGCAGCCTGCTGCTTCAACGCCTCCATCTGATAGTACGCCCTGAGCGCGTCGGCAATCTCGCCGATATCGCCGGCCATGATGGCATCGAGGCGGTAGAGGGTAAGCCCGATGCGATGGTCGGTCATCCGTCCCTGGGGAAAATTGTAGGTCCTGATCCGCTCGCTCCGGTCGCCGCTTCCCACCTGCTGCTTACGATCTGCGGCCATCTTTGCGGCCTGTTCGATCTGCAGGATGTCGAGCATACGCGACTTCAGTACCTTCATCGCCTTTGAGCGGTTCTTGATCTGGCTCCGCTCCTCCTGGCAGGCCGATACGATGCCGGTGGGGAGATGGGTGATCCGCACCGCCGAATCGGTCGTGTTGACATGCTGGCCGCCAGCCCCCGAAGAGCGGTAGACGTCGATCTTCAGGTCGGCCGGATTGATCTCGACATCGATATCCTCGGCCTCGGGAAGGATGGCAACCGTGCAGGCGCTGGTATGTATCCGCCCCTGCGCCTCGGTCTCCGGCACCCGCTGGACCCGGTGGGTTCCCGACTCATACTTGAGCTTGGCGAAAACCCCCGTCCCTTCGACTGAGGCGATAATTTCCTTAAATCCCCCCCGTTCCGATTCGGATGCGGAAATGACCTCCACCCGCCAGCGATTGGCGTCGGCAAAGCGGGAATACATGCGGAACAGATCCCCGGCAAACAGGGCCGACTCCTCCCCGCCGGTCCCGGCCCGGATCTCCAGAATCACGCTCTTGTCGTCATTGGGATCGCGGGGAAGGAGGAGGAGATTGATTTCTCCCTCCAGGCGCTCCTTTTCCCCTTCGAGAGTTGCCAGTTCCTCCTCGGCCATTTCCTTCATGTCCGGTTCGGCAAGAAGCCCCCGGTTGTCGGATATTTCCGCCAGGACTTTCCTGTAGCGCCGGTACGCGTCGACCAGGGCGCTCAGTTCGGCATGCTCGCGGGAGAGCTTGCGGAATTCCCCCTGGTTGCCGATCACCGCGGGATCGGCCAGGAGCGAATCCAGTTCCTGATAGCGCCGTTCCAGTTCTTCTATCTTCTCGAACATTTCCATTTATGAAAACCCCAAATCTCAAACCTCAAATCCCAAAACTGGAATGATAGTATTATCCTGGGAAAAGCCGTTGACTCACACAAAGCCACGAAGAGCACAAAGAATTCGGTGCCTTATCGAGTACCATTCACCAAAATGGTGTTCATATGAATCATAAAATGTTTTTGTTTTCCTTAGTGATCTTTGTGGCTTTGTGTGATATCTGCCGTTTTTAGGATTACTTATCTAAATGACGAGACGGTCGTCCTTGTACCCGGCATTCATCTCCAGCGCCTCCTGCATGGAGCGGATCGCCACTTCCAGCTGGCTGTCGTCCGGTTCGCGGGTGGTGAGCCGCTGCAAAGCCAGTCCCGGAGCAATGATCAGCTTGACCAGCGGTGAATGGTCGTTCCTGGCGCTCCATTTCAGGAATTCGTAGGATACCCCCGCGATGAGCGGCAGCAGTATGACCCGCGCCCCGGCCTTCATGTAAAACGGCCAGAGTTTCGGGATCAGCGAAAAGATCACGATGCTCACCAGCATGACGATCAGGAGGAAGCTCGTGCCGCAGCGGGGATGGAGGCGGCTGTATCCGCGCACGTTCGCCACGGTCAATTCGTCTCCCGCCTCGAAGGCGAAGATCGACTTGTGCTCGGCGCCGTGGTACTGGAAGACCCGCTGTATATCCTTCATCCGGGAGATGGACCAGATATAGAGGAGGAAAACCGCCACCCGGATCACACCGTCCACCAGGTTGAAAACGATATTGTTGTCGCTGATGATGGCGAGCTGTGTCAGCAATTTGGTAGCGTAAAGGGGGAGGATAAAAAAGAGGAGGATGCCGAAACCGAAAGCGATTGCCATGGTGCCTACCATGGCCCAAGAGGATAGCTCTTCTTTTCCCCCTTCTCCCTCCTCCTCGACCATCGCCTCGTTGGCGGAGAAATTGAGGGCCTTGATCCCCGTGATCAGGGACGAGAACAATGCTACCGCCCCCCGCACGATGGGAAGCTTAACCACCGGAAAGCGCTCGGAGAGCGGGACAACCATGTCTCTCTTGACCACGATCTCGCCGCTGGCTCTCCTTACGGCTATGGCCATGGAGCGGGGCGCGCGCATCATGACCCCTTCGATGACGGCCTGGCCGCCAATGTTGATCTTTGCCATGCAAACCTCATGATTACTCTGTAGGGGCGACCCGCAGGGTCGCCCGAAAAAGGGCGAGACAACGCCTCGCCCCTACATGCCGCGAAAAAATTCCCTCACTTCTTTTGCCTTGCCGCAGGTTAAACTCCCCTCCGGGCAGGGACCGGTCAGACAGCCAGGTCCGGCATCCCGGAAAATGATCGGGGCGACCGCTTTTACCAGCTTGAGCATTTCCAGAGCCATCGCCCGGATCTCCCACTGGGCGCGCTCGCAACAGCGCAGCTCGAAAAAATGGAGCAGCTCCCGGGCATTCATGGTCACCATAATCTTGGTTTCGGTGGCGTTGGGGAGGATATAGCGGGCGTCTTCAGCGGGAATCCCCGAAGCCACCAAATCGGCGTAGACCTGATGCAAAGCGGTCAACTCTGACTCAAATCGTGCCAGGAGTTCCGGACGCCCGGCGATGGTCGGGGGAATGACGGCGGCAAAGTTCTCCTTCTGGGAGACATAACGCTGCGATTGCTGGGAGAAAGAAGCGATGCGGTGCCGCACCAGTTGATGGCTGGTTGCCCGGGATATGCCGTCGATCCCGAAGGTAAAGGAGGCATGTTCGAGCACTGAGCGATGTCCCAACAGCATGATCTTTTCGAGGAAATTCCGGATATCCGTGCTGGAAAGCTTGTCCTTGAGTTCATCTATGGCCGCGGGAGAATAACAGAGGCGCGCCGCAAGAGCCACCGTCATCTCAGGGTCGGGGGTGTATTGGCAAAGTGCAACCTTCATAGGGATAATTGCATTCCTTCTAAATGCGGCATGAATTCAAATTCTCAGGCTGTAAAACATGTTCAGGTCAGAGTGAACCATGACCTGTACCTGCAGAACACAGACGGACATTGTCCAAAGCCGTATCTGAAAAATAGCCAAGGGGATTTCGCCAGCGACAAAATCCCCTTGATAAACCCTCAAGCCACGGGACTCGTTACATGCCGTATCTTTTTTTGAACCTTTCCACCCGGCCGGCCGTATCGATCAGCTTCTGTTTGCCGGTAAAAAAAGGATGGCATGCAGAGCATATTTCAGTGGATATCTCTGACTTGGTGGACCGGGTTTGAAAGGTGTTGCCGCAAAGGCATTTTACGGTAATTTCCGTATATTTGGGATGTATACCTTCTTTCATATCTTCCTCCTCGTAAGGGGCAGCACCCCTACTACCTTTGATGACCATTCGAATATAAAAAACTAGCACTTCTACTTTATTTTTTCAAGATAAATTTTAGCGTTCAAGGTTCATTGTTCAAGGTTTGGGGAATTGCGGTTCAAGGTCTAACGTTGAACGTAGGACCATGAACATTGAACCTTCTTTATCCCCGGCTCATGGAGTCGAGGAATTCCTGGTTGCTCTTGGTTGCGGAAAGCTTGTCGATAAGAAACTCCATGCTGTCCACAACGTTCATGGGGTGCAGCACCTTGCGCAGGATCCAGATCCTGTTGAGGGAAACCTTGTCGATGAGCAGCTCCTCTTTCCTGGTCCCCGACTTGTTCATGTCGATGGCAGGGAAGGTGCGCTTTTCCACAAGTTTGCGGTCCAGGTGGAGCTCCATGTTGCCGGTTCCCTTGAACTCCTCGAAGATCACCTCATCCATTTTGCTGCCCGTGTCGACCAGTGCGGTGGCGATGATGGTGAGCGACCCCCCTTCCTCGATATTGCGGGCCGCCCCGAAAAACCGCTTCGGTTTATGGAGCGCATTGGAATCGACACCTCCG
>JBGPID010000162.1:0-6839 GCA_041484725.1 Geobacteraceae bacterium
CACCGAAGAGTTGGTGAATCACGTCCTGAAGCGCAGAGTCGATGCCGCCTTCATAGGTGGCGAGGTCGAGCACCCCGACCTTGCGGCAATCCCTGCATTCCAGGAGAAACTGGTCTTGGCTTCGGGAGACAGTAGAAGTATTGAGAGCAACAGCACGCGGACGCTGATCGTCTTTCGGCGGGGATGCTCCTACCGGGCGAAATTCGAAGGATGGCTGAGGGACAACGGCTACCTACCTTACCGCGTGATGGAGTTCGGGACTGTCGATGGCATACTCGGCTGCGTCAAGGCGGGATTGGGAATGACCGTACTGCCGCGGGCGGTGTTCAAGGATGACGCGGAACTTACTTTCCGTGAGCTGCCCTCACAAGTAGCCAATGTCGATACCATGCTCGTGACCAGGCGCGACGTCTTGGAGACGAAGGCCTTGACTGAATTTCACAAGGTGGTTCAGGAGCATTCGGTCCAGCGTTGACAGGGAAGTATGTCTAAACCTAGGCTCCCAGGATCCTCCACGTTGCGACCCTCCGTCTCACTGGCATGCGCGTGACATCGGACAGGCCGCCGGATTGCGTAATGTCTGGGGTTTTTGTGCTGAAATGTGTCATCTCAGATTATTTATGATGATATATAGGCCTCAAACACAACCATTAACATGCCGTAAATCAAGGGGTCATAAAGGACAAATCACCGTCATACCCCCTTTTGATACCCCCCCAATTCCGCTTGTCCATGCGAGTATTATTGACTAAAACAGGGAAGGATCAATTCGGATTATTATCGTAATGTCCAAAGATCGTAAGGAAAGTTGCTGGGGCGACAATCCTAATCTTCTGGAACGTATTCAGGTCCGTCAGATGATGATCGCCGGAGATGATAAAATCGGCCTTCCCCTCAACGGCACATTCAAGGTACTTGGTATCACTTGGATCGGACTGCAAGGGGGGAAGCTTGACCGCTCCGGGAATAACAACGGCCACGGCTCTGAGCTTGTCGATGAATCCGGAGAGGGACTCTTCAGAGCGGTTCAGCCGATTTCGAATCTTTGGATAAGTGAGGACGCGGAGGAGTTCAGCGCAGATGGCATCGGAGAGAAGCAGGAGAACCTTTTCACGACGCACCAGCCGCATAATCAAATCTGGATTTGAACCAGGCTTTAAAAGAGCGCTGACAAATTGGTTTGCATCAAGGACGATCCGCACCATGGCCTAGCGCCTGGCTGCCGCGAGAGCTTCTTCAATATCCCGATCAATGTTCGCAGCGTCTTCAGCCGCAACCTCTGCCTGCATGGCATCGTACATTCTGAAGAACTCATCCCTTTCTCGCTTCATGCTCAAGTATTTTTCGACGGGAATGATGGCGACTAGTGGCTTACCGGCCCGTTCCACAATATACTCGTCATCCCTCAGCGCAACTTCATTCATTACCTCACCCAGGTTCTGGCGAACTTTTACAGCGGAAACCGTTTTTAACATGTGGACACCTCTTCATTGGCATTATAACCAGCAGAATCATTATGGTTGATATGGTACTTAAAGTCAAGAGATAGTCCAATGCAAAGAGTGGTATGGTTTTATCTGCTGAACCGAAAGTTATCAGATTTGATGCACCGAAAGAGCCATGCCGTCACTATTGACGATTTCCTATACCTGATGATATGCTGCAATCGCTGTGAATCGAATTTATTCCCATCAACAGGCAATGCATAAACAGGTATACGTGCCGTGAACCTCACCCTCACTCCAGCCGGTCATCTGATGATGATCGCCTCATCTGCTTGCGAAGCGGCAGATGGACCCGAGACCAGGCCCTTTTGCGCCGATAAAATTGCGCAGGCATTCGCGGATTCTCAATCCGCAGGAATCATGGCTCTGTCCGGGGGCAAATCCGCTCCTGATTGGCCGCTCTCCTGGATGTTCTGGCGCGATTTCGGCGCACGTTATCTTCTCCTCTTATGTCAAAGACAACCAGATGCCGAACGGGTTGAAGCGTTGCCGCCCCTCGATGCTGCAACCGTTGTCTATCTCACCCTGAGCATACCCCCCATGCCTGGAGCCGAATACTGTACTCCCGATGTCCTTGCTGCTATCTGGACCGATCTTGACGCTTGGGCGTTGGATTTGATTTTCGGGAATGCGGAAGGACTGGCCGGCTTTCTGCACCAGCATGCGCCGCTCTGGCGCCAGGTGGGGCGAGTCTGTTTCCACCTGGCAGAAAACAAACAGGATCCCGAATTTCCCTTTGCCTTCATGGCGACCTACATACCCCGCCTGGGTAATAACGCCCGCGCCCAGCATCTGCCACTCAGCCAGGCGCTCCGCGAGTATGCGGGCGCCAACAATCGTGAAGCACTCCTGCGCCTTCTGGAACCGGTTCACGAAGCCAGCATCCGTTGCGGGTGGGTACGGGAGCTACTGGAGTGCGACGACATCTATCACCCGCTGGCCTGGACGCCGGAGGAGGCCTACCTGTTTCTAAAAGATGTTCCTGCCCTGGAGGAGAGCGGCCTGGTGGTGCGTCTGCCGGATTGGTGGAAAAAACGCCCCCGCCCCCGTGTGCAGGTTACCATCGGCTCGAACGTCGGAGAAACACTTTCGGCGCAGGCTTTACTGGATTTCAGGGTGCAGTTGACCCTGGACGGGGCAGACCTCACACCGGAGGAAGTTGCTGTTCTGACGGCGACCGGGGAAGGGCTTGCCCTCTTGCGGGGGCAGTGGGTCGAGGTGGATGGCGAAAAACTCCGCCAGGCGCTGGAACAGTGGCGGCGGGTCAAAGCCGAAGTTGGGGATGATGGCCTTTCGTTTATGGAAGGTATGCGTCTTCTGTCCGGTGCCCGAAGTGACCTGTCCGGAAATGATCCCACCCTGGATGAAAACGGCTGGGCCTTTGTGGAGGCGGGCGCCCGGTTGCGGGAGATGCTGGCCGGACTGCGGGAGCCGGCCAGGCTGGCAGCCGTGCAGGCCGGTTCCGGGTTGCAGGCGACATTGCGCCCCTATCAGCAGACCGGCCTCAATTGGCTATGGTTTCTGTCTGAACTGGGGCTGGGCGCCTGCCTGGCTGACGACATGGGTCTGGGTAAAACCATTCAGGTTATCTCGCTTCTGTTGGCACAAAAGGGGCGGGCCGGGAAAACCGCACCCAGCCTGCTGGTGCTCCCGGCTTCGCTGCTTTCCAACTGGAAGAGCGAGCTGGATCGATTTGCCCCGTCGCTCACGGTCGTCTGTCTACATCCGTCGGAGCTGGAACGATCGGCACGGGAGCGCATAGCCGCTGATCCCGAGTGCTGTCTTGCCTCCGTCGATGCGGTGCTGACCACCTACGGCATGATTCAGCGTCAGGAGTGGATCAAGAAAATGACCTGGAACCTGATCGTGCTTGATGAGGCCCAAGCCATTAAAAACCCCGGCACACGACAGGCCAAAGCGGTAAAAACCCTTTCCGGAAGGGCGCGCATCGCCATGACCGGCACCCCGGTGGAAAACCGTCTGTCCGATCTCTGGTCGCTGTTCGATTTCATCTGCCCCGGTTTGCTGGGCTCCGCACCCAGGTTCAAGCAATTCGTCACCTCGCTCGAAAACCGCGAGCCTCCATCGTATGCCCCGTTACGCACGCTGGTACAGCCCTATATCCTGCGCCGCCTCAAGACCGACCGGAGCATCATCAACGATCTGCCTGACAAGGTCGAGATGGCTGCCTGGTGCGGACTCAGCAAGACACAGGCCCGGCTGTACGGCCAGGCGGTGAAGGACCTGACCGAAGGCTTAAGGGAGCAACAGGAAGGGATGAAACGCAGAGGCCTGATCCTTTCATCACTGATGCGGTTCAAGCAGATCTGCAACCATCCCAGTCAGACTCTGGGTGACGGCGACTACGCAGAGGAGCGCAGCGGCAAGTTTATGCGCCTGCGGGAATTGGCCGAAGAGATCGCCTCTCGCCAGGAAAAAGTTCTGATCTTTACCCAGTTCCGGGAGATGACCGCGCCGATAGCCACCTTCCTTGCCACGCTGTTTGGCCGCCCTGGTCTGGTGTTGCATGGCGGCACACCAGTGGCCGAGCGGCAAAAACTGGTAGACCGCTTCCAGCATGAGGACGGGCCGCCTTTCTTTGTGCTCTCGCTCAAGGCCGGTGGCTCCGGTCTCAATCTGACCGCCGCCAGCCATGTCATCCATTTTGACCGCTGGTGGAACCCGGCAGTGGAGAATCAAGCCACAGATCGCGCTTTTCGCATTGGCCAGAAAAAGAACGTCATGGTGCACAAGTTCGTCTGCAAGGGGACGGTGGAAGAAAAGATCGACGCATTGATATCCGCCAAGTCCGGGCTGGCAACAGAATTGCTTGAAGGTGCGGAAACATTGCTGACCGAGATGGATGACGATGCCTTGTTGAAGCTGGTGGCACTTGATCTGGAAAAGACGGAAATATGAAGATATTACGGAGGCAATTAAACATATCAATGGTAGGGGCTAGGCTTGCCTCGCCCAATCGGGGCACGGCACGCCGTGCCCCGACAACAGGGTTGCGATGTTTGATTGCCGGAGTAACATTATCAGAAGGAGATATCTGACATGAGTTATTACGGCTGGACGCCCTATGTGCCGGTGGCGGAGCGGCGGGCAAAGGCACTGAAGCAGCTTGAAAAGATGAAAAAGAAGGGGCTCAACGTGCAACCGGTACTTTTGTCCGGCCGCAAGATCGCCGATTCCTTCTGGGGCAAGGGTTGGTGCGACCATATGGAGTCCTTCAGCGATTACGCCAACCGTCTGCCCCGTGGTCGAACCTATGTCAGAAACGGTTCGGTCTGCCATCTCGAGATCCATAGCAGCCAGATCAAGGCCATTGTCAGCGGGTCGCAGTTGTACAATGTTTCCATCACCATTACCCCTCTCATGAAAAAGAAATGGGATGCCGTCAAACACTCCTGCACTGGACGGATCGGGTCGCTGATTGATCTGTTGCGCGGAAAGCTGGACCGTGGCGTCATGGAAGTTGTATCGAATCGCAAGGAAGGGCTTTTCCCGCTGCCCGGTGAGATGAAATTCGACTGCGACTGTCCGGACTGGGCTGATATGTGCAAGCACGTTGCGGCAGCACTCTACGGTGTGGGTGCCCGACTTGACCACTCCCCGGAGATGCTGTTCCTCCTTCGCGGGGTAAATCACGAGGAACTGGTTGATGTCACCGCTGCGGTTACGGATGTGGCCAAAGCCGGAACGTCCCGCCGGAGGATTGCCGCGACCGGTCTTGCCGATGTGTTCGGAATCGATTTGGCTGAAACAGGAGAAGGAGTTTCCGGAGTATCCGCTGTTACACCGGCAAAAAAATCAAAACCTAATAAGGTGACACCGACATCGGCCAATAAGCTTGGAATACAACCCCCCGTACGACAGCCGCATAAAAAAACCACGCCAGCAATATCAAAAGCTCGCAAAAAGTCAACCAGTGTGACTCCTTTCCCTGATCCGCTCACAGGTGACGTCATTTACGCTTGGAGGTCATCTCTCGGTGAGACACAGGCTGTATTTGCTGCCCGAATCGGAATAACTGCAGCCAGCATTTCGCAATGGGAAAAAAAGGGCAAAGCTGCCATTGGAATGCAGTCTCGCACATTGTTGGAACTGGGCAAGGCCTGGAAGCTGACACATTACTGATGGGAAACATTTCAGTGGGGATGGAGAGCAGCCAGTTCGGTAATCCTTCTGTAGATTTCATTTCCCTGATCGCCATTGCCATTGTATTGAGTTAACCTTTGGTCAAGGTTTATATAGGCATCAATCTAATCTTATAACATGCTGTATACAAAGAATAAGCAGGGCTCAAAAACCAGAAGTACCCCTCTAAAATACCCCCAACAATTCGACACTTCCTCTTTTCATCCAGGTATAAATTAAAGTAATGATCTTGAACCGGATCATTCCGGCTCCTTCTCAGGTATTCCCCTGGATATCTCTCAATTAAAACCAAAAATATCGCGGAAACTCTGGTCTTTTTGAACTGTGCTGTATAATACTATTACATGAACATAAGTGCAGGGAGGCATCAACCGGACCATGCTCCTTACAACAACAGAGTGCGAAAGACTTTGGCGTAATGTACGTATTGCAACCCTCGACCCTGCGGTCGCGAAACCTTACGGCATGCTGGAGAATCAGATCCTCGGAATCAGAGCGGGGCTGGTCAGCCTGATATTGCCTGAAAGAGAGCTCGACCTTTCCGGCTTTGAGGGTGAAGTGATTGACGCTAAGGGTTGCTTGCTGACACCCGGCTTGATCGACAGCCATACCCATCTGGTCTACGGCGGCAATCGTGCCGACGAGTTTGAGCAGCGGCTGTTGGGGGCAAGTTATGCGGATATCGCTCGCGCCGGCGGCGGCATTATGAGCACGGTCAGGGCTACTCGGGCTCTGAGCGAGGAGGAACTGGTGCGGCTGGCCCGTCCTCGGCTGGAGGCATTGCTGCGGGAGGGGTGCACGACAATCGAGATCAAGTCCGGTTACGGGCTTACTGCCGAGGATGAGCTCAAGATGTTGCGGGCTGCAAAAAGGCTGGGACAGGAGTTGCCTGTTCGGATTCGAACCACCTTGCTTGCGGCACATGCAGTCCCTCCCGAATATAAGGATAATCCGGATGGCTATCTGGAAATGATATGCAATGAACTGATACCTCAGGTTGCTGAAGAGGGCCTGGCAGATGCTGTCGACATTTTCTGCGAAAGCATTGCCTTTACTCTCCCCCAGGCCGAGAAGCTGTTTCAGGCAGCACGCCGGTACGGCCTCGGCATCAAGGTCCATGCAGAACAGTTGACTGCCGGTGGCGCAGCAGCTTTGGCTGCGCGATACGGC
>JBGPID010000163.1:0-6827 GCA_041484725.1 Geobacteraceae bacterium
CGACACCGTACTCCTCCCGGTCAACCCCGCCGAGCCGGCCCAGCGGAGCTTCATCGGCGAGGTCATCCCCCTGGCGCTGGAGAGGAAGATGGGGGTCATCGGGATGAAGGTCTATTTCCGCGGCCTCGCCACCAGGATACCGGGCCATACGGGGATGGAGCCGTACCTCCGCTATGCCCTCTCCCAGCCGGTCAGTACTGTCGTCATCGGCTGTGATGACCTGCGGCAGCTGGAGGAGAACGTCCGTTTCGCCTCGTCCTTCCAGCCGATGACGAACGAGGAGGAGGAGTCCCTGACCCGTCATGTCTTGCCCCTCGCGCGGCAGCTCATGTACTACAAACCGGAAATGTAACTGAGAAGCATTAATATCGGCGAGTTGTCGGGGCTTCTGGGTTATGCGGCGGCGAGCTAAATCCAAATTTTGCTTACTCTCGTTGGGAGCGACATCTCATTTCTTGTTTTCCAGGCGCTTAATGAGATCACCGACAAAATTTTCACGTTCAATAAATTCTGCATGCAACTCCCTTTTGTCGGTGTGCACCCTCTCAGTCTTCAGGTCGGAGAGAAACGACTCAAGTATTTCGATTAGAATTGCAGCCTCTTTTTCAGTTAACTCAATCCTGGTCATTTCGATATCCTCCCTTTTCTTTTCGAAACCGTTTCGCTGGTTTTTTAACTCACCTGCTAAGTAAGGACGGGACTGCATCCAATTCTCGATCACTCTCATCGGGAGTGCCCGATTCTCTGTCGTTCGACTCTCACTGGAATTATACCTCTAAGAAACCATGTTACAATTGAAAAACGGGAATAACCGCAAACGGTCGACAAGCCTGTCTCTGGAGAACCATGAGGGCTCAGGGGCAAAAATATGACTGACGGGTTGAACAGGCTGGAAGAATATGTGCAGGTCAATAAAAGGTGAGCCAATGGAGGCAAGAATGATTATCAGAAACGAGGATATATCACGTGTGATCGTTGAAATACCCGCAGGCCACCGGCACCTCCGGACCACGGTATCGCTTGCGGACGGCACCGACCTGGTATTTCAGGAGGCGGCCATCGCCAATATCGTCCGCGCATACGTCTCGCTAAAAACACATCCGACGACAACCCGTATCGTACTCCAGGGGGGAACCGTGGCCGAAAGAAAAGAGGGCTTCGCGGAGTGGCAGCTGCTGGAAACGTGAAAGGGTGCCGGAGTGCCGGCGGTGGACCATGAACTGCTTATGCTCATGTAGCAGCCTTACCCGTTCCCGCATTTCTCCATTTCATTCTGCATAGCCGCTCAGCTGCAAGAAATCCGCTTCCACCTCTTCTACCGTCGGTGTCGTATGGTATACTTAAGAAAACTCACTTTCTCAAGTATACCACCCTTCTGGCCGCCGGACATGACAGTCGAACGGAAAACGCCCTTTGCCATACTCCTCTGCTCCCTGGCAAGCCTTGCCTACGAGGTGGCACTCATCCGGATATTCTCCATATCCCTCTGGTACCATTTCGCCTTCATGATCATCAGCATCGCCATGCTTGGCTTCGCCGCCAGCGGTGCGGCGCTGGCCCTCTGTCCACGCCTGAAGATGATCGAAAGGATCGGCCTCTACAGCCTCCTCCTCGGCATTGCCATCCCTCTATCCTACCTTCTCGCCAACCAGGTCCCCTTCGACCCGGTGAGGCTTGCCTGGGAGAGGGCGCAACTCTTCCACATCGCCCTCTTCTATCTCATCCTGGCAATCCCGTTCTTCTGCACCGGTCTCGTTATCGCCACGGCATTCACCCTGCAGAGCGGCAGGTCGGGGCTCCTGTATGGGGCAGACCTCTGCGGCGCCGGCATCGGCTCCCTCGGTGTTCTCTTTCTGTTGAGTGTCCTGGCGCCCGAGCGGGTGCTCTTCATCCTCGCCCTGGCGCCCTTGGGCGCGGCCTGCGTCTGCGGCGGCGCAAGGCTCCGAGGAGTGGCCATACTCTGCGCCGCCTCGGGCCTATCCCTCCTTGTATGGCAGCCGGGGTTCGCGGAACTGCGTATCTCCCCGTACAAGGGGCTTAAGAGCGCCCTCCGTTTTCCCGGCGCCAGGCCGCTAAAGACCTATTACAGCCCCTTCGCCAGGGTAGACACCTTTGACAGCCCGGCGGTCCGCTTCGCGCCGGGGCTGTCGCTGCGCTATCTCGAACCCCTTCCCCAACAGACCGGTCTGGCCGTCGACGGCGGCGATTGCAACGCCATAACGAGAGCCGCTGACGAAAAGGCGCTCGCCTTCCTCGAATACCTCCCTTCGGCGCTCCCCTACGTGATCGGCGGAAAGGAGCGGGTGCTCCTCCTTGACCCCAGGGGGGGGCTGCAGGTCTTGGTGGCCCGCCGCTTCGGGGCCGGGGAGATCGTCAAGGTCGAGACCAACCCCGACCTGGTGCGGATCATCCGCTCCGACTGGCGGGAGTTTGCGGGGAATATTTATGACGACCGGACCTTCACCGGGCTCGGGAGGTCATGGCTGAAAGGGAGGGGGGAGGCGTTCGACATCATCGACATCTCCCTCATGGGGACAGAGCCTTCGGGCTCTTTCGGCATCGCGGAAGATTACCGCTTCACTGTCGAGGCGTTCAAGGAGTACCTGGCGAGTCTGCGCCCCGACGGGATACTGGGCGTCAACCTCTACATCATCCCTCCGCCCAGGGTCGAACTGCGCATTCTCGCCACCATGGTCACGGCCATGGAAGAGCTGGGGATGAGGGAACCGGCGCGACACCTGGCGGCGATCAGGAGCTGGGGGGCGCTCTGCCTGCTGGCGAAGCGATCCCCCCTGACAGCAGCCGATATCAGGAAGATCAGGGGGTTCACGGAGGAGCGCTGGTTCGATCCGGTATACTATCCGGGGATCACGGCGGCGGAGGCCAATCAGTACGTGAAAATGCCGTCCAACGACTATTTCAATGCCTTTGCGGGCATAGTGGCAGCAGACCGGCGGGAAAAGTTCATGACCGACTACATCTTCGATGTCACGCCGGTACGGGACGACGGACCGTTCTTTCACTATTTCCTGAAACTCGGCCGGATCGGCGACGTCTACCGGGTCATGGGGGAGAAGTGGCAATTCTTCCTGGAAGAGGGGTATATAACGCCTGCGGTCTTTGTCCAGGTTGCGGCGCTCAGCATGGTGCTCCTCCTGCCGCTGTTTGCCGGGAAAAACAGCCCTCGGGAGATCACCCGTGGCAGGCGGCTCTTCCCCTACTTCGCCCTGCTGGGGTGCGGTTTCATGTTCGTGGAGACCGCGCTGATCCAGAAGATCATCCTCCCCCTGGAAAACCCCGCCTATGCGGTGGCGACCGTTCTTGCCGCGCTCCTTGTCAGCTCGGGGGTCGGCAGCCTTCTCGGGCACCGCTTCGCCCTGTTGCGAAGCCCCGCTACCGCTGCGCTCATCGCCCTCCTGATCGTCGTCTACAGCGTATCTCTCCCTGCCGCCTCCGCTGCTATCGCCCCCCTGGCGCTGCCGCTTAAGATCGGCCTGGTGTTCCTTTTGTTCTCTCCCCTTGGCCTCCTCCTGGGGATACCCTTCCCCACCGGGCTGCGTACCCTGGGCGATGCCGATCCATCCCTGATCCCCTGGGCATGGGTGATCAACGGCTGTTTTTCGGTGCTTGCCCCGATCCTGGCCATCATGCTGGCCACGGCAGCGGGTTTTAACTGCGTGCTGCTGCTGGGCGCGGCGGCCTATCTCCTGGCGTTCATCAACCTGAAAGCGGTGATGCGGGATCTGCGGGCGGATGCCGGAAATCCGTAATAAATATCTGTCACCTGCCTTTCTGCGCTGCACCGGTCATCGGCACAAAGAGCACCGGTCCCATCTGCTCTACGCTGAGCCGATCACCTTTGCGGGTCAGCAGGGTGAGGGTCTGGCTAAAGACCGTGCTGCCGAGGGGGAGGATCAGCCGTCCACCCTCCTTCAGCTGCTTGATTAGAGGGGGGGGAATATGGTTGGCCGCGGCGGTGACAATGATCGCGTCGAACGGCGCCTCTTCCTTCCAGCCAAAATAGCCATCCCCGTATCTCACGCGCAGATTCCGATAGCCAAGTTCGCGCAATCTCTTCTCCGCCGATTCGGCAAGGGGCTTGCGGATCTCGATGGTGAACACCGCCTTCGCCACTTCGGCCAGCACCGCCGCCTGGTAGCCGGAGCCGGTGCCGATTTCCAGCACCCGGTCGGAAGGCCTCAGCTGGAGGGCCTCGGTCATCAGGGCCACCACGTAAGGCTGGGAAATGGTCTGCCCCTCGCCTATCGGGAGTGGATGATCGGCGTAAGCCTGCCACCTCTGGCTCTCCGCGACAAACAGGTGCCGGGGCACTTTCTGCATCGCCTCCAGGAGGCGCCGGTCCCTGATCCCCCGCCCCTTGATGTCGTGCTCCACCATGGCCTGTCGCCTGGCCAGGAAAGGGTCCGCGGCCGGAGCGACGCAGGCAATGCCGAACAGGATACTAAAGAGAATAGCAACTTTATGCATCTTCCCCCTCCCCTCGCAAGCAGTCGCGCCCACTTCCTGCTCAAGTATTAATTATAGCGCAATACCATTAAATAGTTTTTCCGCTCTGGTATAATTATCGGAACTCATCGCCCGGGAGGCGCCATATGCGGATCAAGGTTTTGTGCCGACTTTTGCCATGAAAAAGGAAGACAGGATAAGAGAGCTCATCGCCCGGGAGGCGGCGCGTATCATGTACGAAGAGGGGGTGAGCGAGTACCGCGATGCCAAACGCAAGGCGGCCAAACAATTCGGCGCGGAAAAGGCCCTTTCCCTCGGTTCTCATCTCCCTTCCAATGCCGAGATCCACGGCGAACTGCAACTGCTCATCGGCCTTTACGAGGAGGAGGTCTTGCCGGAGCGGCTTCTTCGTTTGCGGAGCACCGCTCTCAGGCAGATGGAGACCCTGGCGTCATTTCACCCCTACCTGGTCGGCTCGGTCTTAAGCGGCGCGGTTACACAGCGGAGCGACATCGATCTTCATCTCTTCGCCGATTCGTGCGAGGAGGTGGAGGAGTTTCTCCGCAGGGAAGGAATCCATTTCGATCAGGAGGTGGTGACCATCCGCCGCGGCGGGGAGTTCTTCGAATATCCGCACATCTACCTGGATGTTGAAGGGGTGGTCGTCGAATGCACCGTCTATTCTCTCCAGGATATCCACCTGATTCCGAAGAGCAGCATTACGGGGAGGCCGATGGAGCGGGCCAACGCAAAAAGGGTGAGAAAACTCATCGAGGATTTGGTGCTCTCTTCCGAATGAAGGGATGCCCCGGCGGTAACTCAAAGTGATGAAAAGGGGGGATGATATGTTAAGCATTTTTCCTGGCCGGAACCGATAACATACCGCTCGCATGAAGGAGGATATGGTTATGCCGATAGGAGTGATCTATAATAACAACAAAAGGGGAACGGTTGAGGATTATCTGCTTGATGATTTGATAAAGGACGAAAGAATCAAAGCCTTCCGCCGTTCCACAGGCTGGGTCAGGATTGGCCAGGACCCGATACGCAAAATGTGGCAAGAATCCGTATTTAACGTTCAGGAGAGAAGAAAGCGCGAGCTCCCGCCCGACTATTTCAATTGATGCATGAGCGGATTTCAGCGAAGCTAGACGTACTTGAGTTGTTGTGTTGTGCGCTCAAAACAGGCGTTAATCAACAAGTCATCTACGTCACCGTACTGTGCGCGCATCACTGCTCCGGATTTTCACAGACCGGGCAATGGCCCTCACCGCTTTCGGGGTCGACTTCCAGCTCTCCCCCGCACACTTCGCAAATCTCCGATGGGATCGCACCCTTACGCCACTTCCGATACAGTTCTCCGAATCGCTGTAAAACTCCCATATATAAACCCTCCCAGTCCCGGCGGGGACCACCCGGAGACACCACCCCTTTTGTCAAAGTCGTTTAACAACTCCGTAAGGCAGAAATCCCCTCACCAAATAAGTTTCCCACAAAAAACCGGATTTTCAAGAGTAATGAAAGTTGCCGGCACTTCCTCCCCATTTCCGGGACAACGGCCAGATTTCCCACAAGGAGACGCGTCATGCCTGAAGAATGGGAGAACCATGAGGGGCAGGTCTCAACCGCCTACAACTTCAAGAATGTATAGAGTTGAGATCTGACCATTCTGGTTTCTTTTCAGTGTGGTCGAACTCAGCTAAGGGTTGACAGCCGGTGTATGCGGGGTATAAATATAAGACAGTTTTTTATCGTGTTTTGGATGTTAATCGAATGTTAGAAGATGGGAGAGCCTGGGGGACATCGTTGATTTGTTGATTTAAGTTCAATGAATAAACAACTCTTGAATCTGCACCATGACGGATATATCACCTCCAAACAGGGGGTAATATTATGAAAAGTGACATCATCATCCAGTTGCAAAAGAAATTCAAGGATTACGCCCATCAGATCGACAACGAAGAATTCTGGTTTGCCAGTGATTTGCTGGGACTTCTGGGATACAGCAAGCAGGAAAACTTCACCAGGGCCATAGACAAGGCAAAGATAGCCTGCCTGACGGCCGGTCATCCCGTGGCCGACCATTTTCCTGACATCAGGAAAATGGTCGATATCGGTTCCCGCGTGGAAAGACAGATTGAGGATATTGCGCTCACCCGCTACGCCTGTTATCTGATCGCCCAGAACGGCGACCCGCGCAAGGTGGAGATTGCCTTTGCCCAGAGCTATTTTGCCTTACAAACGCCAAGGATCGAACTGCTCGAAAAACGTCTGGTCGAGCAGGAACGTCTCGTCGCACTCCAGATACTCACCCTTGCCGAAAAGGAACTCTCCGGCCTCATCTTTGAGTGCAACGGCGA
>JBGPID010000164.1:0-6808 GCA_041484725.1 Geobacteraceae bacterium
CGTACCCAAGGCAAAAAACATAATCAGGCGCTCAGAGCGCTCGGACGCCATCTTTGCCGTATCATCTTTAAAATGCTGAAAGAGAACAGGGGGTATTTTCTACCCTCATAGCGAAAATATACTTGAAAATTCCAACGGGATGTTCAACTCTCCATTTTCCATTTTTACGAGTACAACTGGATTTGAAATCCCAACACGCCCTTAGACACTGGCGCGGCATACATCGCCGCGCAGGTCAAGGGCAGCCCGTTCTCCGGTCGCTGCGCGACCGGAGAACGGGGCCGCGAGCTGTACCCAGCTCGCCGTTCCCGGCGCGCTGACCCGCGCCGGAGAACAGCGATCTGGAGCGGACCTACGTTACGGCTCGCATAGCGAGCCTCCACTTCGGCCGCTCAGCTCGCGGCCCCGTTAGCTCTCAACCATGAACTGATGCATCGCTTCGGGGATTACGTGCAATTCAAAACCCGGTTGAGGTGCTGTTACGCTGAAGATCAGCGCATAACTCCCGAAATATAAGAAAATGATCAGGACCATCTCCCTGCCGGGCCGGGCAGCATATGAGGAACGACCGGGGGAGTGGAAAAAGCGATTGCCGCCGGGGTGCCAATGATGCTATATATGGGGTAAAGATGAACCACGGGTTACGACACCGTGGTTTTTTCGTTTCAAAAGGATACCTGCGATGCAGAAGAAATGGAGTGTTGGTCCCGAATCGGTGCGGATGATTGAGTTGGGGCATCCATGGATCATTGCCGACGACTTTACGAAAAGATGGCCTGCGGGAAACCCCGGTGAACTGGTCGAACTGACCGATGAAAAGGGGCGTTTCCTCGCCACAGCCCTGCTCGATCCTGCGGAACGGGTCGTGGCCCGGGTGCTGTCCCGGGAGCGGATGACGCTGGATCGCGCCTGGCTCACAAAACGCCTGCGCGGGGCGATCGAACTGCGCCTCGCCCATGCCGATCTGGGCGATACGAACGCCTTCCGCCTGGTGAACGGCGAGGGGGATTATCTCCCCGGGCTTGCGGTGGATCGTTACGGGGAGCATCTTCTCCTGCAACTCTACTGCCCCGGCTGGCAGAACCACCTGCAGCTGGTTGCCGAGGTACTTCAGGATCTGCTGCACCCCATGGGGATTTATGCAAAGACACGACCGCAGAAGACCCGCGAGCTGGAGGCGATGGGGAACACGAAAAAGTATGGAAGGCTGATAAGCGGAGAGCCTAGCCCGCAGCCCCTGCAGGTGCGGGAAAACGGCCTGAATTTCCTGGTGAACCTGGAACAGGGACTAAACACCGGGCTGTTTCTCGACCAGCGCAGGAACCGCCGCGACCTGATGGCCCGCGCCCGGGGGAAACGGCTGCTCAATCTGTTTGCCCATACCGCCGCCTTTTCCGTGGCGGCAGTGGCTGCAGGGGGAAGAGAGGTCACCAGCGTCGACGCCTCGCCCGCATACACGGAATGGGGAAAGGCAAACTTCGGCGCCAACCGGCTCAATCCGAAACGCCACGAATTCATCGTCGGCGACTGCCTGGCCGTAATGCGCGAACTTGGGAATCAAGGTAAAATCTACGACATTATCCTCATGGATACCCCCTCATTTTCAACCACCTCCAGCAGCCGCTTCACGACCCGCGGCGGCACCGCCGACCTGGTTGCCGCGGCGCTTCCCCTGTTGCAGGCGGGGGGGCTGCTCATTACCTCATCCAATCACCAGAAGGTGGACGTAGCCGATTACCTGAAGGAGCTGCGCCGCGGCGCCCTGCTTGCGGGGAGCGGGCTGCAGGTCATTTCCCTTGCCGGTCAGCCGGAGGATTTCCCCTATCCGGTCACCTTCCCCGAGGGGCGCTATCTGAAATATGCGGTCAGTGTGAAGACAACGGTGTAAGAAATATTTACACATCCGGAGATAGAACAAGTGGCCCTTTTTACTCTGCGAAATGTCAGCGTCTCTTTCGGCGGGGCGCCCCTCCTGGACGGGATTCAACTCCAGGTTGAAGCAGGGGACCGCCTCTGTCTGCTGGGGCGGAACGGCTCGGGGAAATCCACCCTGCTCAAGCTGATCAGCGGAGAATTGCAGCCCGATGGCGGGGATATCTCCCGCCAGCAGGGATTGCGGGTGGCGCTGGTTTCCCAGGAAATCCCGGAGGGGCTGGACGGGACGGTCTTTGATATAGTTGCCAAGGGGATGGGGAATGCAGCCGCGCTTCTGGCGGAATACCATCATCTGGGGCAGCTCCTGGCGACAGAGGGGGGAGAGGCGCTGCTTAAGCGATTGGCGGCACTGCAGAAGAAACTCGAGGATCAGGGGGGATGGCATCTGCACCAGGAGGTGGAACGGATCCTCGGCCGTCTTTCACTTGACCCGGATGCCGGGTTCGCAACCCTTTCCGGCGGGACAAAGCGCCGGGTGCTCCTGGCGCGCGCCCTGGTGGCGGCGCCCGATATCCTGCTCATGGACGAGCCGACCAACCACCTGGACATCGACACTATTGCCTGGCTGGAGGAGTTTCTTCTAAAGGAGGTGAAGACCTTCCTCTTCGTTACCCACGATCGAGCCTTCGCGCGCAGGGTTGCGAACAGGATTGCCGAGCTGGACCGGGGGATTCTCTATGCATTTCCCTGTGGCTACGAAGCCTTCGTGGCGCGGCGGGAAGAACTCCTGGCGGCGGAGATGGCCCGCCTGGCCCTGTTCGACAAGAAGCTGGCACGGGAGGAGACCTGGCTGAGGCAGGGGATCAAGGCGCGCCGGACCAGGAACGAGGGACGCGTCCGGGCGTTGAAGAAGCTGCGGGAGGAGCGCCGGGCACGCCGGGAACGGGTCGGCAAGGCCCGGATGCAGTTGCAGGAAGCCGGGCGTTCCGGCAACCTGGTCGTCGAGGCAGATGGGGCATCCTTCTCGTACAACGGCCGGCAGGTGATCAGGGACCTTACGGTCACCATCATGCGCGGTGACCGGGTGGGGGTAATAGGCCCCAACGGCGCGGGAAAGACCACCCTGCTTCGCCTCCTCATCGGCGATCTGCCGCCGCAGGAGGGAACGGTGCGGCTCGGCAGCCGCCGTGAGGTGATCTACTTCGACCAAATGCGCGAACAGCTCGATATGAACAAGACCGTCCTGGAGAATGTGGGGGAGGGTAACGACACCATCACCGTAAACGGCAAGAGCCGGCATATCATCGGCTATCTGGAGGATTTCCTCTTCACTCCGCAGCGCTCCAGGACGCCTGTCCATATCCTCTCCGGCGGCGAGCGCAACCGCCTCCTCCTCGCCAAGCTCTTCACCAGACCTTCCAACCTCCTTGTCATGGACGAGCCGACCAACGACCTGGACAGCGAGACCCTGGAACTTCTCGAAGAGCTTCTCCTGGATTATTCCGGGACCCTCCTCCTGGTCAGTCATGACCGGGAATTCCTCAACAATGTGGTGACGAGCACCCTGGTTTTCGAAGGGGACGGCTTGGTGCAGGAGTATGTGGGAGGTTACGACGACTGGCTCCGGCAATCAGCGGCGGCCGTTACGGCTGCATCACCCATTGCTCCTCCGCTGCAGGAAAAGCCCCGCAGACAGGAGGAGCGCCCCCGGAAGCTGACCTTCAAGGAGGAACGCGAGCTGGAGTCGCTTCCGGAGCGCATCGGTGAGCTGGAGGGAGAACAGGAAAAGCTGCACCGGACCCTTGCTGATCCCGAATTCTACCGGACAAAAGGAGCTGAGGTGGCAACACTCAATGCCCGGCTGGAAGAGATCGAGAGGGAACTGGCCGAGGCATACCTGCACTGGGAGGAGCTGGAAGAGATCAGGGGTTAAGCCGCCGTTTACATTCGCATACCCGGCCTTCGGTGCCTCACTGGTTTCGTTTTAACGCATAGGGCCAGGTGAGGATCCCTCCATCCATGAATCCGCTCTTTTCGAAACCGGCGGCATCGAGGATCTTTTGCGCCTCATAACCCCGCAGGCTGATCTTGCAGAAGGCGATGATCTCCTTATCCTTCGGCAGGGTGTCCAGTTTTTCCCTCAGCATTCCCAACGGTATAAGCGTTGCCCCCTTGATGGAGACTTCCGCATGTTCGGCCGGAGAGCGAACGTCCAGAAGGATGAAGTCATCCCCTGCATCGAGTTTTTTCTTCACCTCCATCGGCGAGATCCCCCTGCCGAGGCCGGCCTGTTTGTTCTTCATGATATCGGCCGCAACTATCAGGTTATCCATGGACGCAGAGTAGGGTGGAGCATAGGCCAAGTCGAGCTGCGCGAGCTGTTCAGCGGTGGCGCCTAAGGTGATGGCCGTGGCTGCCACATCCACCCGCTTATCCACGTTCCCTTCGCCGACAGCCTGCAGGCCGACTATTTTTCCCTTGGAGCGGTCCGCCACGAGCTTCAAGACGATAGGCGTTGCTCCGGGGAAGTAGTGTGCCTTGTCTGGGAAGGGAGAAAGAACGGTTAAAACATTAAATCCCTTGGCTTCGGCTTCGGTAAGCCCGGTTCTCCCGATGTTCAGGTTGAATACCTTGACTATTGCGGTGCCGACAATGCCTAAAAAGTTCGAATACCCTCCTGCGGCGCAGGTTCCCGCTACCCGCCCCTGCTTGTTGGCTGTGCTGCCGAGCGGTACGTACACATCTTTCTCGGTAATCAGATTGGGGGTTTGACAGCAGTCACCGCAGGCATAAATTCGCGTGTCGTCGGTGCGCATCCGCTTGTCGACCGCAATTGCCCCGGTAGAACCGATTTCCAGGCCGGCATCGGCGGCCAGCTTGACATTCGGTTTAACTCCCGCTGCCAGCACCACCAGGTCGGTCGGCAACTCCCCCTGGTCGGTGAACACCTTTTCCACCCTGCCGCTGCCGCCGAAACCGGTTACCCGGCATGAGGTCCTGAGTTCGTCGATGTTCTGGCGGACGTGCTTTTCCACCATCATGGCCATTTCGGGATCGAGGAGTCCCGGCAGAAGCTGGTCGCGCATCTCGATGACGGTTACCCTCAACCCCCTTACCTGGAGGGCCTCCGCCATCTCCAGTCCGATCAGGCCGCCGCCCAGAATGCAGGCGCTCATGCCCGCGACGGCCCTTTCTTTCAACAGTACCGCGTCCTCTATCGATTTGACGGTAAAGATATTGTCCAGGTCGACATTTTCCAGGGGTGGGATGACGGGGGAACTCCCCGTGGCGAGTATCAATCTGTCATAATCGATCGAGTATTCCCTTGCGGTGGCCAACTCAACCAGATGCACCTTGCCGGCCTCCCGATCGATTCCGACCGCTTCGGTGCCGGTGATGACATCCACCCCCTTGACCTTCTTGAAGAATGAGACATCCCGGACCACCCCGACCGGCGTCTTCATCAGCTCCTTCACATCCGTCACAACATCCGAGACGAAGTAGGGAATGCCGCAGGCACCGTAGGAGATGAAATTACCCCTGTCAATGAGGGTCACTTGGGCCTCCGGGTTCACTCTCTTGGCCTTGCATGCGGCCTTGGCGCCCGCTGCATTGGCGCCAATCACAACAATTCGCATCTGCATGTTTTCTCCTTTTATCCAGCGGATTTTAAGATATTCATCTATTTACCCTTCACTCTTCACCCTTAGTTTCTCTCCCACGCTCACCGGAAGTACTTATCCAGACCCATATGGCGGTGCAGTGAGCGAAACCCCTCAGGTCCCAGCTTTAAGTATTGCCGCAGGTAATGAAACCCTTCAAAGGGGAGGGCGTACCGTTCCAGCCCTGGCTCCGTGCAGGATGCGCATTCGGAGAATTCGCCGACCCCCCTGCGAAAGCAGCAAGCCTCGGCGGAGCGGATGAGATCTTTGAGGGGCGTTTCTTTTGCATTCCCCAGCGGCGCGTTGATGATCGGACAGGAAAAGAGCTCGCCGGTGCTCCGAATGAAGAAGTAGTTGAACCCGGCGGAGCAGGGCTTTTCCATCCTTCCCGTCGCCAGGAAATTGAGCAGCTCGTTGCGATAATAGCTCCATCGGAAACGGGGAGAATTGTAGAAGGTCTTGAGCTTCACCAGGTCCTGCGCTGAAAGAGACAGCTCGTCCTCCTTCCCCAGGTTGTCATAGCGGTTTGACGTGAGGATGTAGGGGGAGATGATGGTGAAGAGCCTGTGGTCGTCGGCGTATTGGCAGACCCGGTCCAGTTCGTCGATGTTGTAACGGGTGATCGTCGTCTTGATCCCGAGGACTAGACTCGGGTGTTTTTCCCGAAGTTCCTTCAACCCTTCGATGGTAGCGTTAAGTTTCTCCCACCCCCCCTTGAAATTCCTGATCCGGTCATGGACCTCCCCCACCGCGTCAAACCCGCAGGCGAAGACCAGGGTGACCCCGGCCTGTTCAAGCGGCTCGATGACTGCACCGACATCAGCCAGGATTTTCCGCGTCAGGAACCCGTTGGTGGTAATGGCCACGGAGCACAAACTGCGGAGATGGGTCTTTTTCAGTCTGCCGATCCCCAGGAGAAGCTCGACGATGTCGTTTCTAAGGAACGGTTCACCGCCGGTGATGTCCAGCTCCTTTAGCCCGGAGAGGACCGGCGATTCGAGGAGCTTCAGCCAGTCAGCCGCCGCGAGTTCCGGAACGGCCGGCATCCGCCAGATGTTGCACATGAGGCATTTGGCGATGCAACGCCGGGTCACCTCAATGCTGAGGGCCTCGGGCCGACCGGAACGGCCAGTTGCCCTGAGAAAGCGGTAGCGAATTCCCCTCGCGGCGAGACGAAGGAGTATTCGATTCAGATTCATGTAGATCCCTTTGACCGGAAAACGATATCAGGTCGGCTCATGATATCACTTTTTGCTGTTATGCGCCGCACC
>JBGPID010000165.1:0-6738 GCA_041484725.1 Geobacteraceae bacterium
CTTATTGCCGTGCCGGCCGGCCATCTTATCCCCCACCTGGAGCTTGCGCTTAATGGCGATATAGACCTTCACCATCTTGATGACCCCCGGTGGGAGATCATCGCCCCGCTTCAGCTTCTGGATCTTGTCGTCAAAGACATCCTTGATCAGGTTGATTTGCCGATTGAGCTGGTCAATAATCTGCGCAACCTTTTCGTCAACACCCTCTTCGCCGGCAATGGATATTTCGTCCCACCGGTCCAGAGGGAGCGCTTTCAGGGTATCCTCAGTGATTTTTTTGCCGCCGGCGATAAGCGTCTTGCCGTCCTTCCCATCAACCTTTACCGCGGTGATTTTGTCGACAAGGAGCCGTTTCAGCTTGCCGATCGCCGAATCCCTGATAATGGTGATTTCGTCCTGTTCATCCTTGCGCAGTTTTTCTTCCTCTGCCTTTTCGATGATCTCGGTACGGGAATCCTTATCAGACCCCTTGCGGGAAAAGATCTTGGCGCCGATGACCGTCCCCTCCACTCCGGGAGGGACACGCAGCGAGGTATCGCGGACATCGCCAGCCTTCTCGCCGAAGATGGCCCGCAGCAGTTTTTCTTCCGGTGACAGCTGGGTCTCCCCCTTGGGTGTGATCTTCCCCACCAGAATATCGCCCGGACCTACTTCCGCGCCGATCCGGATAATCCCCGATTCGTCCAGATCCTTGAGAGTCTCCTCGCCCAGATTAGGGATGTCGGAGGTGATCTCTTCCTTCCCCAGCTTGGTGTCGCGGGCTACACATTCGAACTCCTCGATGTGGATGGAAGTGTACCGGTCGTCCTTGACCAGTTTCTCCGAGATGAGGATGGAGTCCTCGAAGTTGTACCCACCCCACGGCATGAAGGCGACCAGCACGTTCTGCCCGAGCGCCAGCTCCCCCATATCGGTGGATGGGCCGTCGGCAATGACGTCGGCGCGCCGCACATGGTCGCCGACTTCCACCACCGGCCGCTGATTGATGCAGGTATTCTGGTTGGAGCGGGCGAACTTGATGAGGTTGTAAATATCGACACCTGTGCCGGTCTCATCGTACTCGCCCTCATCAATCTTGACGACGATCCGCGAGGCGTCCACCGATTCCACTACTCCATCGTGCCTTGCCACTACCGAGACGCCGGAATCCCTGGCCACGACACGCTCCATGCCGGTGCCGACGAGCGGAGAATCGGCCCGCAAAAGCGGGACCGCCTGGCGCTGCATGTTGGAACCCATGAGGGCGCGGTTGGCGTCATCGTTTTCAAGGAAGGGGATAAGGGATGCGGCCACCGACACAAGCTGCATCGGCGCCACGTCCATCAACTCGAGCTCGTCGCGGCTTACCAGAACGAACTCCCCCCCCTTGCGGGCGGAAACGTAATCGTTGATAAACCGGCCGTCCTTGTCGACCTCGGCATTGGCCTGGGCGATTGCATGCCCTTCTTCCTCCAGCGCCGAGAAGAAACGGACCTCATTGGTAACTTTACCATCCTTGACAATACGGTAGGGGGTCTCCACAAAACCGTGCTCGTTGATCCGGGCATAGGTGGAAAGAGAGGCAATCAGGCCGATATTCGGCCCCTCCGGGGTCTCGATGGGACAAACCCGGCCGTAATGGGTCGGGTGTACGTCGCGCACCTCGAAACCGGCCCGCTCCCGTGTCAGCCCGCCGGGGCCCAGGGCCGAAAGGCGGCGTTTATGGGTGACCTCTGAAAGGGGATTGGTCTGGTCCATGAACTGGGAAAGCTGGGAAGAGCCGAAGAACTCCTTGATCACGGCGGAAACCGGCTTGGAGTTGATCAGGTCGTGGGGCATGAGGTTTTCCACTTCCTGCAGGCTCATCCGCTCCTTGATGGCCCGCTCCATGCGCACCAGGCCTATCCTGTACTGGTTTTCCAAGAGCTCGCCGACGGCGCGCACCCGGCGATTGCCCAGGTGATCGATATCGTCGATGTTCCCCTTGCCGTTTTTCAGATCGATGAGATAGCGCAGCACTTCCAGGACGTCCTCCTTGGTCAGTGTCTGGCAATCCATCGGGACAGAGAGTCCCAGCTTGTAATTCAGCTTCAGCCGGCCGACCGCGGAGAGATCGTAGCGCTCCGGATTGAAGAACAGGTTGGCGAACAGTGCCTGGGCGCTTTTCAGGGTCGGCGGATCGCCGGGACGCAGGCGCCGGTAGATCTCGATGAGCGCATCATCCGTGGTGGCGATCTTGTCGATCAGGATAGTATCGCGCAAAGACGAGGTCACATGCAGGTTGTCGATGAACAGGACCTTGACGGAGGCTATTCCTCGTGCCTTGATCTCTTCCAGCCTTGTCTGGGTAATCTCTTCGTTGCATTCGACCAGCACTTCGCCGGTGGCGGGATCAACCACATCGTGGGAAGAGTATTTGCCCAGGGCATCTTCCGCTGTAATCGGAATATATTTGATACCGTGCTCGGCCATTTTTTTAATGGCTGCCTTGGTGAACTTGCGATTTGCTTTGAGGATCACCTCATTGGTCTTGGGATCGACGATGTCGGTGACCGCCTTCTGGTTGGTCAAGAGCTCCGGATCGGCGGTTTTCATCATCCTGTCGCCGTCGAAGAATATCTCCTCACTATTGTAGAAATAGTTGAGGAGTTCGTCCGCGGAGTAACCCAGGGCCTTCAGCAGCACCGTTGCGGGCATCTTGCGGCGACGGTCGATCCGCACATAGAGGATGTCCTTATGGTCGAATTCGAAGTCGAGCCAGGAGCCGCGATATGGAATCACCCTGGCGGAATAAAGGACTTTGCCGCTGGAATGGGTCTTTCCCTTGTCATGGTCATAAAAAACACCGGGAGAGCGATGCAGCTGACTGACGATGACCCTTTCCGTGCCGTTTATGATGAACGTCCCGTTCTCCGTCATGAGCGGGATCTCGCCGAAATAGACCTCCTGTTCCTTGATGTCGCGGATCGACTTTGCTCCGGTCTCCTTATTGAGGTCCCAGACAACCAGCCGCACCTTGACCTTCATCGGCGCGGCAAAGGTCATTCCCCGCTGATGGCACTCCTCCACGTCATACTTGGGGGTACCGAGAGTATAGGAAACGTATTCCAGGGAAGCGGTTTCGCTGAAATCCCTGATAGGGAAAACGCTTCTGAAAACTGCTTCGAGGCCGGTATTTTTTCTGGTTTCAGCAGGTATATCAATCTGGAGGAATCTCTTATAGGAATTTTTCTGTATGTCGATCAGATTAGGAATGTCTATAATTTTTTTTATCTTGGCGAAGTTTTTACGTAAAAGGGGGTTATTCGCTATTGAATAAGCCATATCTTCTCCTTTGGTGAATGCCTGGAAGACCTTCATCCCCTTGGAATTACAGCTGAATATGCCACATGTCGGGAGACTTCTGATATCTCCCCTTAACTAAAATAGAACAGCCAAGGCCGCACAAGGCGACCTTGGCTCGTTGGAGAATGGGCTCGGAATAGTTATTTAACTTCCACATCAGCACCGACTTCTGCCAGCTGTTTCCTGGCTTCTTCGGCTTCGTCCTTGGAGACGCCGCTTTTGACCGCTTTGGGTGCGCCGTCAACCACATCCTTCGCCTCTTTCAGGCCAAGACTGGTAAGGGCACGGACGACCTTGATAACAGAGATCTTGTTGGCGCCGGCTCCCTTCAGGATAACATCGAACTCCGTCTGCTCCTCTGCGACCTCGGCAGCGGCGGCCGGACCGGCAGCGGCGGCCACAGCCACGGGAGCGGAAGCGGAGACACCGAATTTTTCCTCAAGCTCCTTAACAAGTCCAGCGAGTTCGAGCACGGACATGTTCTCGATGAAACCTACAACGTCGGCTTTGGTAATTGACATTTTCTATTCCTCCGTAAATATTTTTCTGGTTTTATTAATTGACAACTTGATTTAATTGTTTTCTTTTTGGGCCTTGATTGCGCCCAGCACCCGGACAAAGCTTGCCGGCACGGCGGCCAGGACGCCGACGAAATTCGCCATCGGGGCCTGCATGGTGCCGAGCAGTTTGGCGATGAGCACTTCCCGGCTCGGCAGGTCAGCCAGAGCCTGGATGTCGGCCACGCTGATCACCTTGCCGGAAAGAATGCCTGCCTTGAGCTTGAAGGTTGCCTGCTGTTCCTTGGCGAATCGCGACAATACCTTGGCCGCTGCCACGGGATCGTCATAACTGAACGCAATTGCGGTCGGTCCGATATAGTGGGGGCTTAACGATTCCTTGTCGGTCTCGCGGGACGCCAGGTCAAGCAGGGTATTCTTTACGACCCTGTATTCGACGCTGGCCTTGCGCAGTTCATTCCTGAGATCAGTGGCCTTGCCAACGTTCATGCCGCGGAAATCAGCCAGAAAAACCGCCTTGGCACGCTGCAGTTTTTCATGGAGTTCCGCTACCACTTGTTGCTTGCTTTCCTTATTCAAGCGCCTTCCTCCTTTCTTTTGGTATGAGGGTCAAAGACCCCGCCAAAGTCAGGGAGCTGCAGGAAAATCGAGAATTCCTTCAACAACCTCAAGTCTCGGCAGGTCTGATATTGATTAAGCCTTCCCATGTTCCGGGAAAGGCGCCTGCTGTCTTTGACTTTGGCAAAAATGTTTATATATCTAAATAGTCTTTGTAGAAACTTCGGCGATGTCGACGCGCACCCCGGGCCCCATGGTGGACGACAGGCAGATTTTCTTGACATAGGTCCCTTTCGCGGCTACCGGCTTTGCCTTGATAAGGGCTTCAAACAGCGCTTGAATATTCTCACTGAGCTTATCCACGTCAAAAGAGACCTTGCCGACCGGGGCATGAACAATACCCGCCTTTTCGACCCGGAACTCAACCTTGCCGGACTTGGATTCCTTCACGGCACGACCGACATCGAAGGTCACGGTACCCACCTTGGGGTTCGGCATGAGCCCCCTGGGACCAAGGAGTTTGCCGATCTTGCCGACCACTCCCATCATGTCCGGGGTCGCGATGGCCGTATCGAATCCGAACCAGCCTTCCTGGATCTTCGTCACCAGGTCTTCCGCTCCTACGAAATCGGCGCCGGCGTCCCTGGCTTCCTTCTCTTTTTCGCCCTTGGCAAAAACGAGAACCCTGACGTCCTTTCCCAGCCCGTTGGGAAGAACCACGGCGCCCCGCACCATCTGATCGGCATGACGGGGATCGACCCCGAGCCTGACAGCCACGTCGACGGACTCATCGAATTTCGTAAATTTGGCGCTCTTCACCAGCTCAATCGCCTCTTTCAGGGCATAATTCTTGTTCCTGTCAACCTTGGCAAGGGCCTCTTTAAGCTTTTTGGCAGTTTTAGGCATTCTGATCACCCTCTCTTATCTAATTATGCTATCTCAACACCCATGCTGCGGGCGGTCCCTTCGATAGTGCGCATGGCTGCCTCCAAACTCGCGGCGTTCAGATCGACCATCTTTTTCTGTGCTATCTCCCTGACCTGGTCGCGGGTCAACTTGCCAACCTTGGTCTTGTTGGGAACGCTGGAGCCGCTTTCGATCCCCAGGGCTTTCTTGATGAGTACCGGCGCCGGCGGGGTCTTGGTGATGAAGGTAAACGACCTGTCGGCGTAAACCGTTATGACGACCGGAATGATGGTCCCTTCGTCGGCCTGGGTCTTGGCGTTGAACGCCTTGCAGAATTCCATGATGTTAACGCCGTGCTGCCCCAGGGCCGGACCGATCGGCGGCGAAGGATTGGCTTTGGCAGCCGGGATCTGCAGCTTGATGTAACCAGTTATCTTTTTCGCCATTACTCTGCTCCTTTTTCGCTATTCCCTAACCCGGACAGACCGGGGAAAACTACTGCTTCTCAACCTGCATGAACTCAAGCTCAACCGGCGTTGCCCTGCCGAAGATGCTCACCATGACACGCAGCTTCCCCTTGTCGGGTTTCACATCTTCGACGACGCCGGAGAAATTGAGGAACGGCCCGTCGATAACGCGCACGGTTTCACCCACCTCGAAAAGGACCTTGGGCCGCGGCTTTTCAGCCCCTTCCTCGATGCGACGGGTGATTTTCAGGACCTCTTCGTCAGTTATGGCAGCAGGGTTGTTTCCCCCGACAAAACCGGTAACCTTGGAAGTTTCCTTTACCACATGCCAGGTCTCGTCGTTCAGCTCCATGTTAACAAGAATATAGCCGGGGAAAAACTTTCGCGAGGAAGTCCTCTTTTCCCCCTTCTTCAGCTCCACCACGGTCTCGGCAGGGATCAGCACCTCGCCGAAGTACTCTTCCAGCCCCTGGTTCTTAATCCGCTCCAAAAGGGAAAGCCTGACTTTATTCTCAAAGCCGGAATAGGTATGGATACCGTACCATTTTTTTGCCATAGATGGTTTCCTTAGCCCAATATGAGGCGCATCAGCTTCGTCAAAACTATGTCACATGCGCCCAGATAAAAGGAGATCAGCACAATGATCACCAGCACTATCCAGGATGTAGCCACGGTTTCCTTGCGCGTCGGCCAAGTAACCTTGCCCAGTTCGACTTTCACTTCCTGCAGAAATTTGTTGGTTTTAGCCAGCACGAGTAGTACCTCATAGCTGAGATTAATTAAAACTGGCAGGCCAGGAGGGATTCGAACCCCCAACACCCGGTTTTGGAGACCGGTGCTCTAGCCGTTAGAGCTACTGGCCTGCATCCGACACCACTGACAATCCGTGGTTCCACTACCCTTTTCTACTTGCTTTCCTTGTGCGGAGTATGGGCACGGCAGAAGCGGCTAAACTTCTTTAACTC
>JBGPID010000166.1:0-6716 GCA_041484725.1 Geobacteraceae bacterium
GATCTCCCGCGGCTTCATCCCCTTGTGACAGTTGCCGCAGTTACCGGCCACGGTGAAGGCCTTCGTGCCGTTATGACACGCGCCACAGGTTTTCCCTTTTTCCATGGCGGCCATGGTGACGTTCTTTTGCTTGCCGGTGATCACCTTGCCGTTGTGGCAGCTCTTGCATTTGCCTTCGGTCTTGGCGATGTGCAGTTCATGACTGAAGAGAGCTTCCGTCGCCCCCTTGGGCCGATACGTTACGTTGCGCGGTTTCCCTGTATGGCAGCGGACGCATCCCTTTTCATCGGCCACGCTGAATGCCTTGATGCCGGTATGACAGGCGCCGCACGCCCTGGTCTTTTCCATCTCCGCCATGGTGTACTGCCTGGGCTCTTTTATGTTGAAGATGGCATTGTGGCAAATTCTGCAATTGTTGTTATACTTATCCAAGTGGATATCGTGACTGAATACCACCGGGTCGGCGTATTTGAATTTGAACAGGATGTCTTTCGTTTCCTTGGCAACTGAAGCAGTTGTGGATAGTAATCCGATGAGGAGTGCAAGCAAGATGATCCGTAACTTCATGACGTACTCCTTGAAAGTGTAAAACTCATTGAATTCAAACCGTTGCACTATACATGAACGTCGCTACAAGGTCAATTTAAATGTTGACGGGAATGGTTAAAGGTGCTCTAATTAACATAAGAGTGGAGATTGGGTAGGGAAGAGAGTCGGGGAGGTGGCGATGAGAATTTTCATTCTGTTGACAGGGGTGATGGTTATGGTTGCCGCCGCCGATGCTGCGACCTATGAATGGACCGACAGCCAGGGGGGGGCGCACTTCACCGACGATGCCGACAAGATCCCCGCAAAATACCGGAATAAAGCGCGGGAACTGGTTATGACGCCGGCGATGGTTGCTCCTTCGCAACCGCAAGATCAGACTGTCTCCCCTGCGGCCCGGGAAAATGAATCCAGCTATGGCGGGCATGACGAAATGTGGTGGCGTTCAAGTTTCCAGTCACTGCGTGACGAGTTGAAAACCATCCAGGAAAATCTCCCTGGGAAAAGGGATCAGTTGTTGGAACTGAGGCGGCAGAGGACAGTCTACCAAAAACCGGGCGAAAGAATTGCCTATTTTAACAAGATAAAGGAAATCGAGCGGGATGAAGCGCGGGTGACGGAGTTGCAGAAACAACTTGACGATCTGGATAGCAAAGCCGCAAAGGCAGCTGTTCCCCTGGAATGGCGGCAGTGAGAGATTACCCAACTGAAAAAAATATTATTTAGGCATGGGGGATGACTTCCCCCTCCCTGAAAAAGTGGGGCATTAGTCGTAATCATTTACGTTTCTGTTCCAGCTCAAGATCGAGTCGCTTCAGTTTTTCTATATTTTGTCGCAGTTCCTGGGTTTCTTTCGATAATGCCTGGTTTTCTTTCGATAATGCCTGGTTTTCTTTGGTTAATACCTGGTTCTGGTTTTTCAGGTTCTGGTTTTGTCGGCGCAGCTCTGCCGTGGTTGACAGCAGTTCCGCAACAGGGGTGGCCATGCCGGCCCAGGAACTGGACGGATATTCTTTCCTCAGCCGTTCAATTGTCTGTTGGGCCAGTTGCAGGGACCTCTTGTCCATATCCTGACCGTTGCCGAGATGCAGCAGGCTGAGCCGGAACAGCGCCTCATCGGTAACGCCGGGGGCCCTCCGCTCCGCGCAGAGGGCGATCAGCAATTCCAGCGCTGCCGTCAATTTCCCTCCATTCTGGAGCTTGATCGCCATTGCCAGCTTTTTTTCCTGGTCATGCTGAAAGGTGGTCCGGTCGTCTCCTGTCTGAAAAATTGCACAGGCGTTCAATACCAGGGTACAGACTATTACCGCTGCGAGCTTTCTCATCGTGCTTTTCTGCGCCGGTTGATCATGAAATTGCTCCCCGACATTCCTTTCACGTAATCCTTGATCTCTGAGGTGGTTTGCGCTATCTCGACGGCTGACTCGTATTCTCCCTCCTGACAGATGACGACCGCAATCGAAATGGTCATGATCGGGAACGATCGAGGTACGCCGTAACGGTCTATCCCCTCGATCCCTCCACGCGCCTGGTCTTGCGGACTATAGTGGGCGACTATCCCTTCGCCGAATTTTTTTATTACCTCGGCACATACGGTGGAGACGTTTTCCTCATCAAATACCATGATGAAGTCATCTCCACCGATATGACCGATAAAGGCGCCTTTTTCCGCATTGTTCCGCACCACCTCAAGGATGATGTCTCCTGTCATCTTGATTACGTCACTACCTTTAATGTAGCCATATACGTCATTGTAGGCCTTCATATTGTCCAGATCAACATAGCAGACGGCAAACGGTTTACCCTCCTGTACCCTCCTGTTCAGAACCCGTTCAATGACGATATTGCCGGGAAGACGGGTCAGGGGGCTGGCGTCGAGGTTCATCTGTTCCAGGACTTTCAACCTGTTGGCCATGCCGATGAAATCGTGGGCCAGGTCGCCGATTTCATCACCTGGAGGGATCTGCGGATCATAGTCGAAATCCCCCTCGGCGATTCGGTGGGTTGCCTGTTTAAGCTTGACGATGGCCGTTGAGATGTTGAAGAGAAACAGGGTGGCAATGGCGATGGCGAGCATGAAACCGGTCAGAGAAAAGATGAGGGTCCACCTGACGGTGGCGTCTTCCTTGCGATCGGCGTCCTCGAGTTTGGCGTTCAGCAGCAGCTGCTGATTGGCGGAAAAGGTGTCAATGGCGTTGATCACCCGCTGTGCGGCGGGTTTGTGCCGGGACAAGGCCCCGGAGTCTTTCTCAAACATGAGATGTACGGTTGCCAGGTAATTCCGGTAACTCGCAACGATACCCGCTATTTCCCCTCCGTGCTTTTCCTGCTCCAGTTGCTGCAGGGTCTTCAGGCATTCGCTTTCCCGTTTATGGAACAGATCGATAAACTCCGGGCTTTTCAGTATCTCGAATTTGCCCGCATAGCCTTCCTGGGCCAGGAGAGATTGGCGCAACATGTTGGCGGAACGCAAAAGGACAAGGTCGTTTTTCACGATGTCCCTGGCGACTCTGTTGAGGGAGTATAATCCGGTAAAGGTAAAGAGCAGGGTGAGCATGGCAAGAAATGCCGTGGCGGCAAAACCGACGATAAGTTTCTGGACCAGCGAGAATTTCGGTAAGCGGGCTTTTATGGCCATATTAAAGGTCTTTTATTCAGAATTCAGGTTTTGGCCATTGTATGACAGAGGAAGAGATATGTCAATTAATGTGACTTCATTTCCAGGCCTAACGACGGTTTACGGGTATTTGGAAAACAATCTCGAAAAATCAAAAGAAGAGGATCCTTTTTGAGAAGCGGATTTCGCGGGTCAGTTTGCGGTTTCGAAAGCAGGATTAGCGGTTGCGGCCTGTTTAAAGCTATGTTATATATGAACGATTCACTCTCTCTGGAGAAGTATCATGACCGGTCTTGACAGGATTATCGAGAATGCCCTTGAAGAGGACATTCATACCGGCGATATAACCACACTTGCGGTTGTGCGGGAAAGGCACGATGCGCGAGCCCGCCTGACCGCCAAGGAACCGCTGATTTTGGCCGGGATAGAGGTGGCGGTAAGGGTTTTCCGGATGGTTGACCCTCGCATCGTATTTACGCCCCGTTTTTCTGACGGCGATAAGCTCCAGAGCGGAGATGTTATCGCCGAAATGCTCGGCGACGCTGCTTCCCTTTTACAGGGTGAACGGGTGGCCCTGAACTTTTTGCAGCGCATGTGCGGGGTTGCAACCCTGACCGGCCAATACACGACCGCTGTCAAGGGAACCAAGGCAAGGATAGTAGACACCCGCAAAACCACGCCGGGCTTAAGGAGTGTCGAGAAATACGCGGTGCGGGTCGGCGGCGGCAACAATCACCGGAGCGGCCTGTATGACGGGGTGCTGATCAAGGAAAACCACATCACCGCTGCCGGCGGGATCGGCATTGCAATAGCCCGGGCAAGAGGCTACATCCCGCATACCATGAAGATCGAGGTGGAGACCGAGACCCTGGCCGAGGTGGCCGAGGCATTGGCAGCCGGCGCGGATATCATCATGCTGGATAACATGGATCTGGCCGCCATGCGCGAGGCGGTCGCCATGATCGCCGGCAGGGCACTGGTGGAGGCCTCGGGCGGGATAAATCTGGAAACGGTCCGGGAGATCGCCGAAACCGGCGTCGATATCATTTCCGTAGGCGCCCTGACCCATTCGTGCCGGGCCATGGATATCTCCATGCTGCTGGAGGGAAGTTGAAGGACCTTTTCACCCTGAACGAGGAGGGGGGCCTACGAACGCTGGATCAGCAGATACTGGGCCTTTTCCGCGAAAAACGAGCGGAGATTGTTTCCGGTGAGGAACTGAGCGGCGTCATGCAGGTCTCACGGACCGCGGTCTGGAAACATATCAAATCACTCAGGAAACTGGGTTACCGGATCGAGGCGATTCCCTCCCGGGGATATCGCCTCGTGGCGGCGCCGGACCTTCTCCTCCCCGAGGAGATAGCCGTTGGCCGCCAAAGCTTGAGGATCGGCCGGCGCCTTATCTGTTTCAGGGAAACCGGCTCCACCAACGAGGTAACTTTCAAGCTGGCCGAAGAAGGGGCGGAAGAGGGAACCGTGGTGATCGCCGAAGGGCAGCGCCGCGGCAAAGGGAGGCTGGGGCGGCAATGGGAATCCCCGGCAGGGGTTAACCTCTATTGTTCGGTGATTCTTCGTCCCCCCATCCTGCCTACCAGGGCTGCCCAACTGACCTTTCTTTCCGCGGTTGCGGTTGCCCGGGCGATAGCTGCCACAACCACTCTGCGACCTTTCATCAAATGGCCCAACGATCTGATGATAAACGACGGAAAGGTGGCGGGACTTCTCAACGAAATGAGCGCCGAGACGGAAAAGGTTAATTTCATAGTTCTCGGTATCGGTGTCAATATCAATATGGTCCGTGGGCAGTTCCCGGACGATCTGCGCCATCCGGCCACATCCCTCTTACTGGAAGGGGGTAAAGCGGTCAGCCGCCTCGAATTTACCCGCGCCCTGCTGGGAGCGCTCGATGATCTGTATGATACATACCTTAAAAATGGCTACGGACCTGTCAGGGAAGAATGGCTGGCGCGCTGCAATGTTCTCGGCAGGCAGGTCAGGATCACATTCCAGGAGAGTGAGTTGCGCGGCACGGCAAAAGGTATTGACGAGGAGGGCGCATTACTGGTGCAGCGCCCGGATGGCAGGATAGAGCGGGTGCTGGCGGGGGATGTGACCATTCTGTAGCGTATAGTGTTTAGTGAATAGTGTGTAGTGGTTAGAGGATAGAGTATTGAAGATTAATCTAACCGGTAGAAGCTAACCACTATCCCCTAACCACTAATCACAAACCACTGTTTTTTTGGGGGTTTCTTGCTTTTAGCTATCGACGTGGGGAACACCAATATAGTTCTCGGTATTTATGACAGCGAACGTCTGGTGAAGAATTGGCGGATATCCACCGACAAGTCGAAGACCGCCGATGAATACGGCATTCTGTTCCACAACCTGTTAACTCTTGCCGAAATCGGCTATGTCGACATCACTGACATTATTATCTCGTCGGTCGTACCCACCCTGACCGGCGTACTGGAAAAGCTCTCCTGCAGCTATTTCGGATTCAAGCCTCACGTGGTCGGACCCGGCATAAAAACCGGCATGCCGATCCATTACGACAACCCCAAAGAGGTGGGAGCGGACCGGATCGTCAACGCCGTTGCCGGTTACGAGAAATTCCGGACATCTCTGATAATCGTCGATTTCGGCACCGCCACCACCTTCGATTATGTCAACGGGAAAGGGGAGTATTGCGGCGGCGCCATTGCGCCCGGACTGATGATCTCCATGGAAGCACTGTTTCTGAAGGCAAGCAAGCTGCCGCGGGTAGAGATCATTAAACCGCCGGCAATAATTGCAAAAAACACGGTAAACTCCATGCAGGCCGGGATATTTTACGGCTATGTCGGGCTGGTGGACGAAATTGTCGGCAGGATGAAAAGGGAGAGCAGAGAGAATCCGAAAGTAATCGCCACGGGAGGTCTTGCCGGTCTGGTGGCTTCGGAGTCGAAAACCATCGAGACCGTAGAAGAATACCTGACATTGGAAGGGTTGCGGATACTCTATCTGAGAAACAGGGACGCGTGAAGAGCAGGTTCAGGCTCAGGTTCAGGATCAGATTCAGGTTAAGTTAATAAAGAAAGGGTTAAAAGGTCTGGGTTCGGGGTTTTACTACCTGAACCTGAACCTCTACCTGATTTTACCTTAAGGGGGTAGTATGGCAAAGTACGACACTGCAAAACTGAGAAATATTGGAATTGTCGCCCATGGCGGGGCCGGCAAGACCTCCCTCGCCGAGGCGATTCTTTTTACGTCGGGGATGACCGACCGTCTCGGCCGGGTCGATGACGGCACATCCAACCTGGATTACGAGCCCGAGGAAGTCAAGAGAAAGATAACGATGACCTCCTCGCTGCACCATTGCGATTGGAATGGCCATCCGATCCATATCATCGATACCCCCGGCTACGGCAATTTCATCGCCGATACCCGCGCCTGCATGCGTGCCTTGGGCGGCGCAGTGGTCATCCTCTCCTCCATTTCCGGGGTGAAAGTCCAGACCGAAGATATCTGGGAGTGGGCCAACGAGTTCGAGATCCCGCGCATCGCCTTCGTCAAC